>NZ_JBNCKT010000001.1:192045-215691 GCF_049841675.1 Micromonospora sp. DT4 | reverse complement strand
AGACCACCACAGAGCCCTCCAACAGCTGATCAGACAAGATCAACTTGCGGCGGCTTGACACAGGGCAACTCACGCGGCCACCTTCTCCCTGGTGTCGACCTGCTTGGCGGCGTACGCCGTGGCGGCCTCACGTACCCACGCGCCCTCGGCGTGAGCGGCCCGGCGGTGCGCCATCCGCTCCCGGTTGCACGGCCCGTCGCCGGAGATCACCTGCATCAGCTCGTCGTAGTCCGGCTGGCTGTAGTCGTACGCCCGCCGCTCCTCGTTCCAGCGCAGGTCGTCGTCGGGGATGCGCAGCCCGAGGATCTCCGCCTGCCCGACGCACATGTCGACGAAGCGCTGGCGCAGGTCGTCGTTCGAGAAGCGCTTGATCTTCCAGGCCATCGACTGGGTGGAGTGGGTGGAGTCGCCGTCCGGCGGACCGAACATGGCCAGCGACGGGTACCACCAGCGGTCGACCGCATCCTGGGCCATGGCCTTCTGCGCCGGTGTGCCGTGCGCGAGGGTGTGCAGGATCTCGTAGCCCTGGCGCTGGTGGAACGACTCCTCCTTGCAGACCCGGATCATCGCCCGGGCGTACGGCCCGTACGAGCACCGGCACAGCGGCACCTGGTTGACGATCGCCGCGCCGTCCACCAGCCAGCCGATCGCGCCCACGTCGGCCCAGGTCAAGGTGGGGTAGTTGAAGATCGAGCTGTACTTCTGCTTGCCGTCCAGCAGCAGCTGGACCAGCTTATGGCGGCTGATGCCGAGGGTCTCGGCGGCGGCGTAGAGGTAGAGGCCGTGGCCCGCCTCGTCCTGCACCTTGGCCAGCAGGATGGCCTTGCGCTTGAGCGAGGGGGCCCGGCTGATCCAGTTGCCCTCGGGCTGCATGCCGATGATCTCGGAGTGGGCGTGCTGGGCGATCTGTCGGATCAGCGTCCGGCGGTACGCCTCGGGCATCCAGTCGCGCGGTTCGATCTTCTGCTCCGCGTCGACCACCTCGGTGAAGTAGGCCGCCAGGTCCTCGTCCGATGCCGGGCCGCCGCGGCGCTCACGAGCGGCGGCGGCCCGCAGCTCGGCCTCGGCCGCCTCGACCTCACCGAGCAGGCCCGCGCCGGGCGCGTCGTCCGGTGCGTCGCCAGGGGCGGAGAAGTCGTTGCCATACATGAGGACAAGTGTTACAGCTTGCACCCTGATGCACTAGGGGGTGTAACAAGAAACCCGAACGACGTTCCGTCACCGATGGGTGGATCGTCGCTACACATCGCGACCGCCGCCTCTATGACATAGCTCACGAAAATAGGCCTAAAATCCCCCAAAAGACGCGTACTGCCGGGATTTTCTCCCGATTTCGCACGTTGCCCTGGTGTCGAACTCTGGCGCCCAACCCGTCCGGACGTAGACTTTTGCCGGTCACCCGATCGGCTGCCCCCACGCCGGCTCCACAGAGGCCACCGCCCCGGCCTCGGCGCGCGCACCGGTCGCCCCGGACAACGAAGCCGGTCCCCCCGGCCCTGACATCTGGAGCTCACCAACTCATGCGATCTCGCGTGACCATGGTGTTCGCCGTCGTGGCGGTAATACTCGGTGGCGTCCTACTGGTCCCCCGGCTCTCCACCGACGAGAGCGGCGGTGGCGCTGGCGCTGGCGGCGCCGTCAATGTCGCCGCGTCCGCGCCCGCGTCCGCGCCGGCCCCGCCGCCACCCCCCACGCTGGCCGCAGGCCGTGTTTCGGTGGCCTTCAAGGGCGATTTTTTCTCGTGGTCACTGCTGGATCGGCGGAGCGGCAAGATCTCCGGATCGTCGAACATGACCTCGACCAGCTCCACCGAATCGATGATCAAAGCGTGGATCGTCTCCGACTACCTGCGCCAGATCGGGGACAGGGAGCCGCCACCCGCGCTGCAGGAGTCGGCCCGGCTCGCCATCATCGACAGCAACGACGGCACGGCCGACAAGGTCCATGCCGCCGCGGGTGGGTCCTACAAGCCGTCGAAGAGCAGCATCCCCGACCCGGTGATCCAGCGGGCGATCAGGATCTGCGGCCTGACCGACACCAAGCGCGGCAACGTCGAGCCCTACACCGGCTACTGGAGCTACACACGGATGTCCCCGCGCGACGCCGCGCGGGTTGGCGACTGCATCGCCGACGGCAAGGCCGCCGGCCCGAAATGGACCAAGTGGGTGCTGGAACAGATGAGCCAGGTCCGCGGCACCACCGCCAAGAAGGACCAGAAGCCAGATTACGGCGGTGGCCGCTGGGGGATCATCGACGGCCTGCCCAAGTCGATCACCGCTCAGGGCCCGGTCAGCATCAAGAACGGCTGGACACCGATCAACAGCGACGGAAAATGGCACGTCAACTGCCTCGCGGTCAACGGCAAATGGAGTCTCGCGGTGATGCTGCGCTACCCGATCAAGCAAGGGCTGGACTACGGCGCGCAGGTCTGCGCCAGCGTGGCCGCCCAACTGGTCACCCCGCAGCCGGGCGCTGCCCTGAAGGTGCCGCAGCAGCCGGTCGGGAAGCTCTGATGGCCGGCAACCGGCGGGCCGACCGCAACGGCAGGGGCGAGACCTCGCCGCTGCGCCTGATCGCCGTCGCGGTCATCCTCATCGGGCTGGTGCTGGTGTCGCTACGCCTGCTGCCCGGGTCGCCGTTCGAGTCGGCCGCCGCCGCCAAGTGGGGTGACTCCGAGGCGACGACCGGCGACCGGTCCACCGGCGCGGCCACCGACCGCAGCGCCCGTCATCCGGCACCGCCCAGCCCCAGCCCTTCGCTGGCGCCGCTGCCGTTCCAGGCCAAGGACCTCGACCTCGACATCGAGGGCTGGTACTCCTGGAGCGTCCTCGACCGCCGGACCGGAAAGATCATCGGTTCGAAGAACATGGGCGAGACCAACACCACCGCCTCGTTGATCAAGTCCTGGATCGTCGCCGACTACCTGCGTCGCGCCGCCGAGGCCGGCCAGACACCGAGCGACGCGAAGCTCGCCGACGCGACCCTCATCATCCGGGACAGCGACAACACCCGGGCCCAGCAGTTCTACAACTCGGTCGGCCGGGACGCCTCGATCCGGCGTCTGATCTCCACGTGCAAGCTGACCGACAGCAGCGTCGCCCCCGACAAGGGTTGGTCCCGCACCGCGCTCTCCCCCCGCGACACCGCACGGCTGGGCAACTGCATCGCCACCGGCACCGCCGCTGGGCCGAAGTGGACCAAGTGGCTGCTCAACGAGATGAAGCTGGTCCGGGGCGCCGGCGACTTCGGTATCCGCAAGGCGTTCCCGGCCGCGCAGCAGAAGCAGATCGCCATCAAGAACGGGTGGATCGACCGGACCGAGGAGCAGGAGATGCACATCAACTGCCTGGCCATCGGCGACACCTGGACGATGGGCGTGATGGTCAGGTACCCGATCGACCTGGGCTACGACTACGGCATGAAGAACTGCCAGAAGATCACCGAGGCCCTGCTCCGGCCCGGCACCTGACCCGGCTGTCCTTCGACGTCAGCACGCTGCTCTGCCCCTCAGGGCCCAGCGGCGTCCTCCGCGAGGCCAGCCGCGTCCACTGAGCCCCGGCAGCGTCCTCCGAGGCCAGCGGCGGGTCAGCCGGCGAAGAACTCGGGCCCGCCGTCCGGTAGCGCCGGGACCTCGCCGAACGCGGCGACCCGCCGGGCGAACTCCCGCAGCCCGGCGACCTGCCGCTCACCGAGCGAAAAGTCCAGGATCCGGAAGTACGTCGCCAGCGTCGCGGCGTCGAACGCCTCCCAGCGCGCCGCCGCCTCGGCGACCTGATCCAGCTCGGAGAGACAGAGGTCGCGCGAGCGTAGGAACGCCTCGTGCACCTCCTTGACCAGGCCCGGGTGTGCGGCAGCGAAGTCTCGGCGAACGGCCCAGACGGCGAAGACCATCGGCAGCCCGCTCCATTCCCGCCACGCCTGTCCGAGGTCGGTCACGGTGAGGCCCCGCAATGGCGCCTCGTGGTAGGCCCGCAGCGCCACGTCCCCGATCAACACCCCGGCGTCGGCCTCCAGCAACATCTGGGTCAGGTCCGGAGGGCAGCGGAAGTACTCGGGCCGCACGCCGTACCGCTCGGCGAGCAGCAACTGCGCCAGCATCACCCCGGTCCGCGACGTCGAGCCGAGTGCCACCCGGGCGCCGTCCAGCTCGGCGAGAGGTCGGGTGGAGACCATGTTGACCGAGAGCACCGGCCCGTCGCTGCCCACCGCCAGGTCCGGCAGGAGGAGCAGCTCGTCGGTGTGCTTGAGGTACTCCATCAACGTGATGGGACCGATGTCGAGGTCGCCGGCCACCAGCGCCGCGCTCAGCCGATCCGGCGAGTCCTTGTGCAGGTCCACGTCGAGCAGGCTGCCCGAGCGCATCAGACCCCAGTAGATCGGCAGGCAGTTCAGGAACTGGATGTGCCCGACCCGCGGGCGTGCGACGCGCTCAACCATGACCCGACCGTATCCCCGGCCTCCGGATACGGCCCGGCGGGCCGGCTCCGAGTGGCCAACCCCGCATCCGCCCCACCCGCTCGCCGGCACTCCGCTGGTCGGATCTCCCGCAACGGAAAGTGTCGTACACGTGTTCTATTCTCTATCCATGTTGAGGGCGTTGGCGCAGGCGGGTGGCGGCGTCGACGACTGCGCCGATGCCGCGTTGTGGGCCCTTTCCGACGACGAACTGCTCGCATCGTTGGACGCGACGCACGCGCTGGCGCAGCGTCTGGCGACCGTTCAGCTCGCCCTCGTTCGCGAGCTCGACGGTCGTGGTCTCGCCGTCGCTCAGGGAGCATCGTCCACCGCCGTCTGGTTGCGGGATCGGCTTCGGCTGTCCGGGCGATCGGCCCGCCAGTTGGTCGAGCTCGCCGCCACCATCGACGCGGCGCCGCCGACGGTCCGCGCCGCCCTGCTCGACGGCAACCTCACCGTGGAGCAGGGCCGGGTGGTAGCGGAGACGATCGCGGCCCTTCCCGCCGAGGCCGGTCCGGAAGCGACGGACAAGGCCACCGAACTGCTGGTCACCTGGGCCGACCGGTTCGACCCGACCATTCTTCGTCGCCTCGGCGAACGCGTCCTCGCGCACGTCGCGCCCGACCTCGCCGACCGAGCGGAGCTGGCCGCCCTCAACCGGGCCGCCCAGCGGGCCGAGGCCCGCCGGCACGTCACGCTCTCCGAGCCGAATGACGGTCAGGTACGCCTCACCGGAAACCTCGACACCGAGACCGCGAGCCTGCTGCGCGAGGCCATCGATCCGCTCTGCGCCCCAACCGGCGAGCACGACGACCGCAGTCCCGGCCAGCGCAGAGCCGACGCACTGGGTGAGATCTGTCGGCTGACACTGCGCACCGGCCACCTGCCCCACAACGGTGGAGACCGCCCACAACTGGTCGTCACCATGTCGCTCGACGCGCTGGTCAACGGTGTAGGCGCGGGCACCCTGGAGACCGGGGCACGTCTCACGCCGGGCGCGGTCCGCCGCCTCGCCTGCGACGCCGCCGTGCTCCCGGCAGTCTTGAACGGCAACAGCCAGATCCTGGACATCGGGCGTCAGCGACGGCTCTTCACCGGCCCCCTGCGGCGCGCGTTGGTGCTACGCGACGGCGGCTGCGCCTTCCCCGGCTGCGACCGGCCAACCCGATGGTGCGACGGCCACCATGTGCGCCACTGGGCTGATGGAGGCACGACGACCCTGGGCAACGCGGTCCTGCTCTGCGGGCACCACCACCGAGTCCTGCACCAGGGCGACTGGATCGTCCGCATCGCGTCGGACGGCCAGCCCGAATTCCTCCCGCCCGCCTGGCTGGACCCCGCGCGCACCCCACGGCGCAACCTCTATCACCGGCGCTGCTGAGCACAAGCAGTTCGTCCCGCCACCCGTCACCGAGGCGACGCAAAACCCGCGTCGCAGACCCGCTCAGCGCCCACAGCAGCTACCGCACCCAAGATCGCTGCTCCGTGCCCCGCGCGCGCTACCGACGCCAGGGCTCCGCCCGGCGGTCCCCCCATGAGCAGCGCCCAGGTACGCAGCGGCACCAGCGGTGTGGCAGCCGCATGGCTCAGAGGCATGACTGCCAGCCGCGCGGCTAGCCCACTCGTGCTGAAGGACGCGCCGACTCGTCCGAGTGGTTGCTTCGGTAATTCGGTGGAAGGGGTGACCGGAAAGGCGTAAGGTTGCAGCCCGCTTGACGGCCGAGGTGAGCTGCACCGGAACGGACGTCGCCGCGCCGGGAGGTCGGCCATCCGACCCCGGAAACGCGAGCGAGCAGCAGATGTGAACGATGGGACGTCAGCATGCCCGCACCTGACCTCGACACCCAGCGCGGTACGGATGATCTCGACACGGATCTCACCGCCGAACGAGCCCACCTCGCCACCTCGCGCGCGGCCCTGCGCCGGATGCGGGAGCGGGCCGAAGCCCTCTTCTCCACCGGTGACCAGGTCGCCGGCGACCCCTACGCGGCGGAGATGCTCGGCCGTACCCTGTCCCGCCGGGTCGCCGAGCTGGCCGACGATCCCACCACTCCACTGTTCTTCGGCCGCCTCGAATTCGGCGGCACCCCGCACGACGAGGAACCCGCCAGCAGGCACACGACCAGCGGCAGCGGCAGCGGCAGCGGCAGCAGCAGCAGCAGCAGCAGCAGCAGCAGCGATCATGACGGGCGGCGGTATCACGTCGGGCGGCGGCACGTCACTGACGAGCTCGGTGAGCCGCTGGTGCTGGACTGGCGGGCACCGGTCTCCCGCTCGTTCTACCGGGCCAGTGCGCGCGACCCGCAGGGGGTCGCGGTGCGGCGGCGGTTCGGGTTCAGCAACGGGGTGTTGACCAGTTTCGAGGATGAGCGGCTGGACCGGGGCGAGGAGCTTGGCACGGCCAGTCGGATCCTCACGGCCGAGATCGAGCGACCGCGCGTCGGGCCGATGCGCGACATCGTCGCGACCATCCAGCCGGAGCAGGACGAGCTGGTCCGGGCCGACCTGGCGGACTCGATCTGCGTGCAGGGGGCGCCGGGCACGGGCAAGACGGCGGTCGGCCTGCACCGCGCCGCGTACCTGCTCTACCTGCACCGGGAGCGCCTGCGCCGGGCGGGTGTGCTGATCGTGGGCCCGAACAGGGCATTCCTGTCGTACATCGCGGCGGTGCTGCCGGCCCTCGGCGAGGTCGAGGTGGAGCAGGCCACCGTGGAGGAGCTGATTTCGCGGGCGCCGGTCCGGGCGGTGGAGTCGCCGGCTGCCGCCGTGCTGAAGCACGACGCGCGGATGGCGACGGTGCTCCACCGGGCGGTGCAGTCCCGGATCGGTACGCCGACCGACTCGATCACCGTCTCCGACGGCTCGTTCCGGTGGCGGATCGGGCTGGAGCCCCTGCACCGGATCGTCGAGGAGACCCGACGTGAGGGACTGCCGTACGGCACCGGCCGGGAGCGGGTCAGGGCACGGGTGGTGAGTCTGCTGCAACGGCAGGCCGAGGCACGGCGGGCCGAGTCGCCCGGCGACGCGTGGCTGCGCCGGATGGGACGGTGCCGGCCGGTGGTGGACTTCCTGGACGCGGTCTGGCCAGCGCTCACCCCGGAGGGGCTGGTGCACGGCCTGCTCTCCGACCCGGCCCGGCTGGCCGCCGCCGCGGACGGGCTGCTCAGCGACGCCGAGCAGGAGCTGCTGGTTTGGGCGAAGCCGGCCCGTACCCCGAAGGTCACCCGCTGGACCGCCGCCGACGCAGTGCTCGTCGACGAGGCGGCGGGGCTGTTGGAGCGGCCCTCCGGGTTCGGGCACGTCGTGGTGGACGAGGCGCAGGACCTGTCCCCCATGCAGTGTCGGGCCATCGCCCGCCGCAGTGAGCACGGCTCGGTCACGTTGCTCGGTGACCTCGCGCAGGGCACCGCGCCGTGGGCGGCGACCGACTGGCGGGAGTCCCTGACGCACCTGGGCAAGCCGGACGCCGTGGTGGTTCCGCTGACCGTCGGTTTCCGGGTGCCCGCCGCGGTGGTCGCGTTCGCCAACCTGCTGCTGCCGGCGCTCGCGGTGGACGTACCCCCGGCAGAGTCGCTGCGGCACGACGGCGGTCTGGATGTGCGTACCGTGGCCGATCTGACCACCGCGACGGTGGCCGAGGTGCGCGCGGCGCTCGCGCACGACGGCTCGGTCGGCGTGATCGCCGCGGACGACGCGGTCGACGGGCTGCGCGCGGCGCTGGCCGCCGCCGGCGTCGCCACCGCGACCGCCGACGACGTCACGGCCGCCCAGCGGGTCACGGTGGTGCCCGCGACGCTGGTCAAGGGCCTGGAGTACGACCATGTGGTGGTGGTCGAGCCGGCCGCGATCGTCGCGGCCGAGCCGCGCGGGCTGCACCGGCTGTACGTGGTGCTCACCCGCGCGGTGTCCCGGTTGTCGGTGCTGCACAGTGCACCGCTGCCCGCGCCGCTGCCGACCGTGCCACAGGCCACACCGCTGGCGACAGTGCCGCTGTAGGTCGCCTGTCGCAGATGCCCGGGCGTCGGACGCGTCCTGGGGCACGGTCGACGTCTGTCGCACCTGCCCCGGCGTCGGACGCGTCCCGGGGGACGGTCGGCGCGACCTTCGCCACCGCGTCGATGATCACCTTCTCGGTGCTGAGCGCCAACATCTTCCAGTACGGCGTCGGCGTCGCCGAGGACCGCGACCAGCCGTGGAACCCGTACACCCGGACTCTGCCGGCCGGACCCGCGCCCCGGTTCGCGGGCCGCGTGCTGGCCGGCCTCGCGCTGACGTACCTGTCGCTGATCCCGGTCGTGGTGATCGGCGCGACGCTGACTCCAGCCCGGGTCACGCCGATGGCGTTCCTGCTGACCGCCGTCACCGTGGCCGTCATCTCGGTGCCGTTCACGCTGATGGGCCTCGCCATCGGCTACTCGCTGCCCAGCAAGGCGGCGATCGTGGTGGCGCAGGTCGTCTTCCTGCCGCTCGCGTTCGGCGGCGGGCTGCGCTCCGGGCGACGCGCCCGGGTTCATCGAGACGATCGCGCCGTTCCTGCCGACCCGGGGCGCGGCCGAACTGATGTGGTCGGCGGTCGGCGACTACCGGGTCGAACCGCTGGCGATGATCATGCTCGCCGTCTGGATCGTGCTCCTCGCCTCGCTCGCCGCCTGGGCGTACCGGCGGGACGAGGGTCGCCGGTTCAGCTGACGATTCGTCCGTTTCCGCCCCGTGCCACAGCGAGACGGTGCCAGGATTCCCGCAGGGGGCCCGCCAGGTGGCCGCCGGCCGAGAGGGGTCTTGACGTGAGCACCGTCCCGCCAGGCACGCCGTGCTGGGCCGACCTGGCCACCCCGGACCTGACCGACGCGCGGCGCTTCTACCCCGAACTGTTCGGCTGGACCGGACGGGTGACACCGGAGCCCGAGGCGGGTGGCTACACCGTCTTCCTGCTGGACGGCCGCCCGGTGGCCGGTGTCGGCCCGCCCGCCATCGAAGACCAGGTGCCGATCTGGTCCACGTACATCGCGACCGACGACGCGAAACTGGCCGCCGGACGGGTCGAGCGGGCCGGCGGGCAGGTCGTCGTACCCCCGTTCGAGGTCTTCGACCGGGGCTGGATGGCCGTGTTCGCCGATCCGGCGGGCGCGACGTTCAGCGTCTGGCAACCGCTGGCGATGCCCGGCGCCGAGGTGTTCAACACACCCGGGGCGATGAGCTGGAACGAGCTGGTCACCCCCGATCCGGAGGGCGCGAAGGTCTTCTACGAGCTGGTGTTCGGCTGGCAGCCGGACGAACAGCCGGTCGGCGGCATGACATACACCGGGTGGCGGCTCGGCGCGCGGATCGTCGCCGGGATGATGCCGCCGCTCGCCGACGACTTCCCGGCCGACCTGCCGGCGTACTGGACGGTGTACTTCGCGGTGACCGACGCGGACGCCGCCGCCGCCCGCGCCTCCGAACTGGGCGGGACGATCCTGGTGCCACCCCGCGACATCCCGACCGGCCGGTTCGCCGCCCTCCGCGACCCCCAGGGCGCCCTCTTCTCGGTCATCGACCTGGGCCCCTGACCCGACAGCCCATGCCGCGCCCGAGTTACGGGCCAGGGCGGACGGGGACCACCAGGGGGCCGTTGGTGCCGGGGACGACGCGGACGCTCGCCCGGTAGTGGGTGGCGAGGAGACGTTCGGTCAGCACCTCGTGCGGTGTCCCGGCCGCCACCACCCGACCGTCGGCGAGCATGACCATCCGGTCGGCGTACTCGCCGGCGAGGGAGAGGTCGTGCATGGTGGCGAGCACCGTCAGGCCATGGGCTCGGCGCAACTGGTCGACCAGCTCCAGGACCTCCTGCTGGTGGCCGATGTCCAGCGCGCTGGTCGGCTCGTCGAGCAGCAGCAGCGTCGCGCCCTGTGCGAGCGCCCGGGCGAGGAAGACCCGCTGTCGCTCACCCCCGGACAGGGTGGCCAGCTCGCGGCGGTGGAAGCCGGTGAGGTCCAGGCGGTCCAGCACGTCGTGGACGGCGGCCACGTCGGCGGCCGACTCACGACCGAGCGGCGGGATGTACGGGGTCCGGCCGAGCAGCACGTAGTCCAGGACCGACATGCCGGGCGGCACGACCGGGGACTGCGTCACCGTCGCCACCACCCGGGCGCGTTCGCGGCGGCGGAGCGCGGTGCTCGGCGTACCGAACAGGGAGATGGCGTCCGGCGCGGGCAGCAGGCCGCCGACGGCGCGCAGCAGGGTCGACTTGCCGGCGCCGTTCGGGCCGATCACGGTGACCCACTCGCCGACGGCGACGGTGAGGTCGACGCCGGTGAGGATCGGCGTGCCGTCGAGGTCGACATGCAACCCGCGCACCTCGACGGCGGGTGTCCCGGGCGGCGGGCTCACGTGAGCACCCGTCGGGCGGTCCGCAGCACGAGGACGAAGAACGGGCCGCCGAGCAGGGCGGTGACCACGCCGATGGGCACCTCGGCCGGGGCGGCGGCGGTACGGGCGACCACGTCGGTCAGGGCCAGAAAAGCGCCGCCGAACAGCAGCGACAGCGGCAGGATCACCCGGTAGCTCGACCCGGCGAGCAGCCGGACGGTGTGCGGCACGATGATGCCGACGAAGCCGATGAGACCGGTCGCCGAGACCGCCGCAGCGGTGCCCAGCGACGCGGCGGCGATCAGCAGGTAGCGGGAGCGCTGCGGGTGCAGCCCGAGGCTCTTCGCCTCGTCGTCGCCGACCGCGAGGACGTCCAGCTCGCGGCGGTGCAGCAGCACCACCACGGTGGTGAGGGCCGCGTACGGCAGCACCAGCAGCACGTCGTGCCAGCCGGCGGTGGCCAGCCGGCCGAGCAGCCAGGAGTAGACGGGCTGGATGCTGTCCGAGTGCCGTTGCAGCAGGTAGGTCTGCCCGGCGGAGAGGAAGGCGGAGACCGCCACCCCGGCCAGGATCAGCATCGCTGGTGACCGGCCCCGACCGCCGGCCGCCCCGAGCAGGTACGTCATTGTCACGGCGAGCAGCGAGCCGACGAACGCGGCCAGCGGGATGGTCAACGGCAACCCGGAGATCGCGCCCTGCCGACCGACGCCGCCGAGGGCGATCACCGCGGTGACCGCGAGGCCCGCGCCGGCGGCGACGCCGAGCAGGTACGGGTCGGCCAGCGGATTGCGGAAGACGCCCTGGTAGCAACCACCGGCGAGAGCGAGCAGCCCGCCGACGAGCAGGCCCAGCACGACCCGGGGCAGCCGCAGTTCGGTGACGATGGCGATTTCCCGCTCGGACAGTCCATTGTCGAGGTGCACCCCGGGGATCAGGTTGAGCAGCTCGGCGGCGACGCTGCCCGGTGGCAGGCTGACCGGTCCGAGCGACACCCCGGCGACGAGCGCGACGAGCACCGCGACAACACCGGCGACGAGCCAGCGCTTACGCAGCCCGGCGGGCCGGGATGCCGCCGAGGGCAGCTCACCGGGCTGGCGCGGGGCCGGACCGCCGGGCCGGCGCGCGGCCGCGGGCAGCCCGGCCGGCCGGGACGAGGATCTCGTCCCGGCCGGCGGGGTGTCGGGTGTCGGGGTGGCCACCGGAGCCGGTCCGGTCACCGACGGACGTCGGTCACGCGGGCACCTTGGCGACCGCGTCGATGATGACTCGAAGCAGGTCCACGACCCGCGGGCCCCAGCGGGAGGCGATGTCGTCGTCCAGCGCGACGACCTGGTTGTTCTTCACGGCGGTGAGCCCGGACCAACCGCTGCGGGCCCTGACCGAGTCGGCGTTCTGCTGGCAGCACTTGGAGTCGGCCAGGAAGACGAAGTCCGGGTTGGCCTTGACGATGACCTCCTGCGAGAGCTGCGGGTAGCCGCCGTTCTTGCCGTCGGCGTCGGCCGGGTCGGCGATGTTCGTCAGGCCGACGAGGCCGTAGATCGAGCCGATGAAGGTCTTGCTGGTCGCGCTGTACAGCTCCGGGCCCAACTCGTGGTAGTAGGTGAGCTTCTCGGTGCGCTGCGGGAGATCCTTGACCAGTTTGGCGATGTCGTCCTTCATCCGCTTGGCGACGTCGGCGGCCTGGTCGGCGTGCCCGGTCAGGCTGCCCAGGTCGGTGATCTGCCGGTACGAGTCGTCAAGCGTGCTGGCCGCCGGCGTCAGGTACACCGGGATCTTCAGCTTGCCGAGCTGGTCGACGATCTTGTTGGTGTCGTTGGAGAGCACCACCAGGTCGGGGTTCTTACCGGCGATCGCCTCGGCGTTCGGCTGGAAGCCGGACAGGTCGCTCTTGGGCGCGTCGGCCGGGAAGTTGGACTGGTCGTCGACCGCGCTCACCTGCGGGCCCGCGCCGATCGCGAAGAGCATCTCGGTGGCGGTGGGCGACAGCGACACGATCTTCTCGGGACGCTTGTCCAGGGTGAGCGCGCCGACCGTCACCGGGTAGCTGGCGGCCGCGGTGCCGGCGGCCGGCTTGTCGTCGGTCTTCTCGGCGCAGGCGCCGAGGGCGAGCGCGGCGACCGCGAGGGTCGCGGCGAAGAGCCGAGGGGTACGTCTGAACATGGGGCCTCCTGTCGGTCGAGGAGTGTGGTGCTTCGCCGACAGGACTCGTACGCCCGCCCACGAGGCGCCCTTCCTCGAGAGCGCGTGTCGCGACCCCTCCGCAGGCGACCTGGCTCGTCCCCGCCGTCGGGCGGGGCATCACAGTTGCGGGACAGCGCCGGTTTCACACCGGCTTCGCTGCGGAGTGGTCGATAAGACGGTAGCGCACCGCCGGGACGTGCCATAGCGATCAACGACCGGTCAGCGCCGGTCGATCGACAAAGCGTGACGTGCAGGGCATTTGCCCCGGATCAGGAGGCTCGGGAGCGGGTGGTGGGGCCCCGCAGGGGCGGTACGGGGCCCCACCACCCGATCAGGAGGCCGGGATGGTGACGTTGTCCACAGCCGCCTCCACCAGTCTCGAAGGTGTCCGACCAGACCGTGGTGCCACCACCGCCGCCGCAGTACTGCGACTGCTTACCGATGGCCCGGTACGGGCAGTCCGCGTACTCGCTGAGCATGAGAACGGCCTCACGGTTGCGGGCGGTCTGGGCGGGCCCTCGTACGACGAACCGATGCTGATCTTGCCGGCGATCGCCGGGTGGTCGGCGACCACCTGGTTCACGACGGCGGCCAGTTCCACGTAGTCGTGGTAGTTGGAGCCGGCGGGCGGGAACGCCAGCGTGCCCACCTCGCCGGCGCCGTGCTCGGCGTTGGGCGGCGGGGCGAGCGACTCCAGCCGAAAGCCGAGCTTGCCGATGGCGGCGGCCTCGCCGGCGGTGGCCGAGATGTGCAGGAGCCGTGTTCGGAGTAGTCGATGTCGGCCCCGGTGCGGGCCACCGCGTTGCGGTCGGCGAGGGTCCGGGGCCCGAGCACCCGGTAGCCGGTGGCGGCCGACTCGGCGGCCATCCCAGGTCGACCATCGCTGCGGCAATGATTTTCTATCGCTGAACATCTGGCGAAACTTCCCTCCAAGCGGAAAACTGACCAGCGACGATGCCCCCACTCGACACCGCGGAGCACCCATGGCCCCCTCCCGCCTGCACGCGGCCGCCCTCGCCGGCGTCAGCGCGCTCACCCTGCTCGCCACCACGGCCCCCGCCGCGGCGGCCCGGCCGTCCGCCCCCGCCCACGACGAGCAGATCACCTTCCAGGACTGGTCCGGGCCCGCCGACTGGCACCACGGCCGCCAGGCCGGCACCCGCGTCGTGCCCGGCCCACGCGCCGGCGTCACCCTGGCCCGCCCGACCGGCACCACCGAGTACGCCGACCCGCACACCGGCGTCACCCGCGCCTGGGAGTACGGCACCTGGACCTCACCCGTGACCCGGATCGGGTTCGACGCCACCGAGCTGATCGCCTCCTGGAACGCGGAGACCCCCGCCGGCACCTGGATCCAGGTGGAGATGCAGGGCGGCTACACCAACGGCGACCAGACCCCCTGGTACGTCCTGGGCCGCTGGGCCTCCGGCGACACCGACATCAGGCGGACCAGCGTCAACAAGCAGGGTGACCCCTGGTCGACGATCTGGACCGACACATTCAGCATCGACGACGCCGACGCCGGGGTGCTGCTGCGGTCGTACCAGCTACGACTGACCCTCTACCGGGCCCCCGGGCAGACCGCCGCCCCGGTGGTGCGGATGCTCGGCGCGATGAGTTCCACCGTGCCGGACCGGTTCACCGTGCAGCCCAGCGCCGGGCACATCGCCTGGGGCGTCGAACTGCCGGTGCCGCGCTACTCGCAGAACGTCCACAAGGGGCACTACCCCGAGTACGACGGCGGCGGTGAGGCCTGGTGCTCGCCCACCTCCACCGAGATGGTCGTCGAGTACTGGGGACGCAAGCCGTCGGCCGCGGACACCTCCTGGGTGGACCCGACCTACCCCGACCCGACCGTCAACCACGCCGCCCGGATGACCTTCGACTACGCGTACGACGGCGCGGGCAACTGGCCGTTCAACACCGCGTACGCGGCCAGCTTCCCCGGCCTGGAGGGGCGCGTTACCCGGCTGCACTCACTGGACGAACTGGAACGCTTCATCGCCGCCGGCATCCCCGTGGTGACCAGCCAGTCGTTCCTGTCCAGCGAGCTGGACGGAGCGAACTACGGCACCTTCGGACACCTCTTCGTGGTGGTCGGCTTCACCGCCGACGGCGACGTGATCGTCAACGACCCCGCCTCGTCCAGCAACGACGTCGTACGCAACGTCTACAAGCGCGCGCAGTTCGAGCGGATCTGGCTGCGTACCAAACGCACCAACGCCAGCGGCGGAGTGTCCGGCGGCTCCGGCGGCATCGCCTACCTGATCAAGCCGACGACGAAGCCCTGGCCCAAGGTCCCCGGCTCCACCAACTGGTAGGCCGCCCACCCGGTTGAGCCGAACGCCGTTGATCATGAAGTTATTGCCCGACCACCCGGCGTGTCGAGGCAATAACCTCATGATCAACGCTCGTTCTCCGGGGGCCTTACCGCTGGTCGACCGCCTCGGTGAACGCTTCGTTCTCGGCCCGTCGGGCGCGGCGACGGCGGACCGTCCAGACGATGAAGATCACCCAGGCGACCCCGGCCACCACACCGGCGAGGGTGAGCCCGGTGACGAGCAGCCAGGTGGAACCCCCGGCGGTGGAGAAGACGCCCTTGCGCGCGCCCGTGTCGCGCGCCGGGGCCGTCTCTCCCGTCGACAGGGTGTCCGGGGCGTCGTAGAGGATCACGTCCGTCCGCTTGGCGCCGTCGTCGGCCGCGAAGTCGCCGTGCCAGGTGCAGTTTCGGCGGGAGCACTCCTCGGAGACGGCCGTGAAGGTGCCCGTCGTGCCGCCGCCGCCCTTGGCCTGCCACGCCGGTCGAGATCACCAACGCCCAGCATCAACCCGATGCCGGCGATGACGGGCAGGCCGAGCCAGACGAACACCTTGGCCCGCCAGTCGTTGATCTTGTTGAAAATTTCCACGGCCGGAGACCCTAGCGGCAGGAAGCCGGTCCCGCTGCCCCGTTTCGACAGGTCTCGGGCAGTGCGCGTCCGCGGGCCTTACGGCTGCCGCCGCTCACCCTCACCGGACTGCTTGTCCTCGCCGGACTGCTCACCCTCGCCGGACTGCTTGTCCTCACCGGACTGCTCACCCTCGCCGGACTGCTTGTCCTCGCCGGACTGCTGGTCCTCACCGGCCAGGGCTGCGCGGAGGCGTTCCTTCTCCGCCTTACGCCGTTCCGTGGCCTCGGCCATCTCCTGGGCCATCTCGTCACGCCACCCACGCAGCAGGAAGAAGGAGAGCGCGGCGGAGAACGCCAGCGCCAGGATCAGCTTCAGGAAGACGTCCACGTCGACCAGCCAGAGCGCCGCCAGTACGGCGACGAACAGCCCGATCCGGCCCAGCGTGTACTTCAGCGCCGCGCTCACGTCTGCTCTCCGTTCTCCGCGCCCGTGGGCGGGTCATTCAGCCGGTCCGGCGGGCCAGCCAGCGGACGCCGGGGAACCAGATCGTCGCGTACGCCACCGTGAACGCCGTCGCCGCCAACGCGCCGGACAGCAGCGGCGGCAACCCGGCGCCCAGGCCGGCGACCAGCAGCCCCACGAGCACCCCGACAGCCGCCGCGACGAGCGCCGCCACCACCCGGGCCGCACCGAACTCCCAGGCCCGGAAGTCGTCCCAGAACAGCCAGGCCGGCAGGATCACCGCCAGCCAACCGTTGGTGTGCCCGAAGTCGCCGGCGCCGAACGAGGAGAACGCCCACTCGAACAGCACGAGCGCCAGCACGCCGATGACCAGGCCCGCCAGGCACACCCCGAGCAGGTCGCCCAGCGTACGGACGCGCCCCTCGGCGTCCCGCCGGGGAAAGCCGCCCTGCTGCTCGGCACCACGTTGCTCGGTCATCGACTGCGAGGGTACGTGGTGCCTCAGGCCCAGACCTGCTGCGGCTCGGCGCGGCGCTCGGCCAACGACGGCGCCTTGTCGTACTCCCGGACGACGTTGTAGCGGGTGTCCCGCTCGACCGGCTGGAAACCGGCGTCCCAGATCAGGTGCAGTAGGTCATCCCGGTGCATCGTGTTCGGGGTGCCGTACGAGTCGGCGTCGTGGGTGATCTTGTATTCGACCACCGAGCCGTCCAGGTCGTCCACGCCGAAGTTCAGCGAGAGCTGGGCCACCGAGAGGCCGTGCATCACCCAGAAGTTCTTCAGGTGCGGCACGTTGTCGAAGAGCAGCCGGGACACCGCGAACGTCTTCAGCGACTCGGCCGGCGAGGCCATCGTGGTCCGCGCCTGGATCCGGTTACGGATCTTGCCGTCCGCCGAGTCCACGAAGTCGTGCTGGTAGCGCAGCGGGATGAAGACCGCGAAACCGCCGGTCTCGTCCTGCAACTCCCGCAGGCGTAGCACGTGGTCGACGCGGTGCCGGGGCTCCTCGATGTGGCCGTACAGCATGGTCGCCGGGGTCTTCATGCCCTTGCTGTGCGCCAGGGCGTGGATGCGCGACCAGTCCTCCCAGTGGCAGTCGTGGTCGACGATGTGCTGCCGGACCTCCCAGTCGAAGATCTCCGCGCCGCCACCGGTCAGCGACTCCAGGCCGGCGTCCATCAGCTCGTCGAGGATCTCGTCGGCGCTCAGGCCGCTGATCTTCTCGAACCACTGCACCTCGGTCGCGGTGAAGCACTTGAGCTTGACGTTCGGCAGGGCGGCCTTCAGCTCGCGCAGCACCTTCGGGTAGTAACGCCAGGGCAGCGTCGGATGCAGACCGTTGACGATGTGCAGCTCGGTGAGCTGCTCATCCTCCATCTCCTTGGCCTTGCGGACCGCCTCGTCGATGCGCATCGTGTACGCGTCCTTCTCGCCCGGCTTGCGCTGGAACGAGCAGTACGCACAGGACGCCGAGCAGACGTTCGTCAGGTTGAGGTGCCGGTTGACGTTGAACATCACCCGCTCACCGTTCAGCTCGGTGCGCTTGTGGTGCGCCAGCCGCCCCAACCAGGTCAGGTCGTCGCTGTCGTAGAGGGCGATGCCGTCCTCCCGGGTCAGCCGCTCACCGGCGTACACCTTCGCTTCGAGCTCACGCTTGAGTCCGGCGTCCATGGCACGTCCCTTCCACCTGCGGTCCCTCCCGAGGGTACGTCGACCCTCCGGTTGCCCCGGCGGCACGGTCGGCGACAGCGACCCACTTCACCGGACGCTCAGCCTCCCGTAACCCGCCGATGCATCGACATCACTGCTGCCGTGCGGTAAGACAAGGTGGGGCGGAACTCACACACTGGTACCGTCCCGACGGTCGCGCCCACCGAGCGCGGCGACGAGCACCGGACGGGGAGCGGAATGGTCGACAGCGGGCGCGGGCGACGGCAGCGACGACGGAGCCCGGTGATCTCGCCGGTGCTGCACCCGAAGCTCTGGGCCGCCCTGCTCGGCGCAATCGCCGCTGCGGTACTGGCCACTCCCGCGTACGCCGACCCGGCCGTGCCCGCGACGGTGCCGGACACCGGCGCACGCCCGCCGGCGATCGGCGCCCCGCAGGTGCCCGGCAGCCCGCCCGTCGCCGGCCTCCCGACACCGCCGGCGGTCAACCTCGGCAGCGGCCCGCTGGCCGCCCAGATCGCCGCCGCCGAGAGCCAGGTCGGCCTGCTCGGCGACCAACTGCTGCTGATCCGTCAGAAACGGACCGACGCGCAGGCGCAGCTCGTCGCGGCCGGCAAGGTGCTGGCGACCACGCAGGACGCCCTCCTCCGTGCCCAGCAGGCAGCCGACGCCGCCGCCTCGGACGCGGTCAAGGCCGCCGCCGCCCTGCCTCCGGGTGACTTCGTCGACGACATCCAGGGGTTGAGCCGGCTCCAGCGGATCAACCGAGGCGAGAAGGTCGAGGGCGCCAGCACCGCCGTGACCGGCGAGCTGGCTCGGGCCCGCGCCACCGAGCAGTCCGCCTACCAGGCACACGCGGCGGCCAAGGCCGCTGTCGACGCCGCCGAGGCGGAGTTCACCACCGGCGAGAAGGCGCTGCAGACCGCCGAGGCCAGCCTGCTCAAGCTCCGCAAGGACAATGCCACCCAGCTGATCGCGCTCGAACGTCAGCAGGAGGCCGCCGAGCAGCAGTTCGGATCGGGCTACGTCGCCGGCCAGAGCAGCAACGGGATGTCCGCGCACCCGCGGGCGCTGGCCGCCGTCCGGTACGCGCTCGCCCAACTCGGTGACCCCTACAAGTGGTCCGAGGAGGGTCCGGACCGGTTCGACTGTTCGGGCCTGATGTGGGCCGCGTACCGGTCCCCGGGCGCCGACTACTTCGACCTACCCCGGGTCTCCCGCGACCAGTACGCCGCCACCCGGGCCCGCACCGTGCGACCCACCGAGGCGCTCCCCGGCGACCTGCTGTTCTTCGCCTCCGGCAGCAGCTGGACCACGATCCACCACGTCGCCATGTACATCGGCAACGGCAAGATGGTGCAGGCGCCTACCACCGGTGACGTGGTCAAGATCTCGGTGGTCGGCTGGTCCCGGCTCTACGCCGTGACCCGGGTGATCGGCGCGGTGCCCACCCCGAACGTGCCCCTTCCGCCCGCGTCGCCCCCCGCCACCACCAAGCCGACGCCGCCCGCGAAGCCGACGCCCACCCCCAAGCCGAGCCCCACCGGCAAGCCGACCACGAAGCCGACGCCGCCGCCGACGGGCACGGGTACGCCGACGCCCACCGGCACGCCGAAGCCGACCGGCGGCGCCACGCCGACTCCGACGGGCAGCCCGACCAGCACGCCGACGACGCTGCCGACGCCGCCGACCACGGCACCGGCCAGCGCGTCGGCGTCTGCGGCGACCACGCCGTCCACCAGCCGGAACGGGACGACCAGCGACAGTCCGAGCGCGGGACGCTGATCCCCCACCCGGGCTCCGGCTGTCCGCCTGGGACGATCTGTGGCACGGTGACAACCAGGCACACCCGGTCCGATGTCACGGACCGGGTGCGAGCGTGGCGCGGAGGGCGGAGATGGCCGAGCAGAAAGATCCGGCGGAGGGTGTCGACCTCGACGTCGACCGGGCCGACCCGCCGAGGCTGACGACCTCGAATTCGGAGACCGACGCCGATACCGGCCCGGCGGCCGGCGCCCCCGGCGCTACACAATTCGGCACGGACACCGCGCCACCCGACGCCGCCGCGCCGGACACCGCGCCCACCGACACCGCGCTGCACACCGCCCCCACCAACGCCGCGCCGGACGATGCCGCCCTCGCGCTGGACGAGGCCGCCTCCACGCCGGACGAGCCCGCCTCCACGCCGACAGCCGATGCCACCGCGCTGCACACGCACGCCGACGGTGCCGAACTCGACAGGAACGCTGCCGCCCGGGACGACAACCCCGCCGTACTGGACGGGGACGTCGGCGCTGCGGCCGCCGCGCCGGATGGAAAGGCCACGGGTACCCACGACGCCGCTGGCGACTCCACCATCATGCACGGCCGCGGGGCGGACGCCGCGCAGCCGGAGGACGCCGTCGCTGACTCGACCGCGGCCCCGGTGCGGGCGCGGGCCAGCGTCGTGACAGCCCGGGCACGCCCCGATGGTCTTCCAGCGAGCGCTCCGGCCACCGCGACCACCTACCGCGCGACCGGCTCGGCCAGCACGCTGCCCGCACAGCGGGACGGCTCGACCGCCACAGCACCGGCCGACGCCTCGACCGCCGCGGCGCGCGCCACCGCCTCGGTGCCGGCCACCGCCACCGCTCCGGCCACCGCCACAGCTCCGGCCACCGCCACCACTCCGGCCACCGCCACCACTCCGACCAGCGCCACCGCTCCGACCAGCGCCACCGCTCCGGCCAGCGCCACCGCTCCGGCCTGCGCCACCGCTCCGGCCTCGACCAGCGCCACGGCCTCGGCGCGAGCCAGTGCCACGGTGCCCGGCAGCAGCCGGGTCGCGGCCGGCGACGAGGCCACGCCGGAGTCCCGGGCGAGCACGTCGGCCGTCTACCGGGCGGGACCGGTGAGTCCCGAACCGCCCGATCCGGCACAGCCTCCGGAGCCGGCGCAACCACCCGCGCCGCCGACCCCGGAACCGACGCCGCCCGGGCCGGGCGAGCCGGAGCCCGCGCCGAGCCCGGGGCCGTACCCGCCCGGTCCGGCGCCGACGCCGGGCCCCTTCCCCACGCCGCCACCGGACCCGGTGCCACCCGTTCCCGGGCCGCCCGTGCCACCACCGTCGCCGCTGCCGCCCTTCCCCGGTCCCCCGACGCCGCCCGTCCCCGGGCCGCCGATGCCGCCGCCCGGCCCGCCGGTGCCCGCGCCACCGCCGCCGCCCGGCCCGATGCCGGCACCACCGTTCCCGCCGCCTCCGGCGACGATCGGCACGCCGGGCGTACGGGCCACCGCGTCGGTCTCCGCGCCGCCGGCCAACTCCGCCGGATGGACCGCCACGCCGCCGATGCGGGCCGACTCCCACGGGTACGCCCGCGGCACGTCGTCCGCCCCGCAGGGACGGACCGCCACGCCGGTCTCGGCACCGCCGGCTGGTTGGCCGTCCGCGACGGACGCGGCACAGCGAACCACCGGCGCGTCCTCCTCTGCCCCGACCGCCACACAGCGGACGTCGGATGTCGCACCGCCGGGGCCGGGCAGCGCCTGGACCGGAACGCCGGTGTCCGCCCCTCCGGTGGTGCCCGCGCCCGCGCTGCCGAGCTGGCCCCCGTCCACCACCACCCCACTGACCGGCGGTGCGGACCAGCGGACGACCACACCACCCGGCGGTCCCGAACGACGGAACACGGTGCCCGGCACCCGTGCTGGTGGCACCAATCTGGCGGGCACCGTCTATGCCGGCGGCGACGGGCCGGGTTTCACCACGATCGCTCTGCCGGCCAACGCGGCGATGGAGAATTCCGGCTCGCTGACCGGGCACATCCTCGCCCAGGGCTGGGCGGACACCCCGGCCGAAAGATCCCGGAACACCCGCGTGGTGATCGTCCTGATCGCCGCGTTGGGGCTTCTGATCGGGATCGGCGTGCTGGTCGTCCTACTCGCCAACAATGCCCTGGACGGTCTGATGGGCAGCGTGCTCAACGGCTGATCCGTCGACCGGGTGCGATGGTGAGTCCGCCCACTACGGTCGGTCAACCGACTGGCGGCTGCGCCGAACCGCCGTACACTGGTCGAGATCACTGACCTGGCGCGCCCGGTGCGCGCCCATGGGCGATCTTGCGGGCGATCCGGCGGCACAGCCGCGGCAGGCCATCGCGAAGATGCGCCCCGCTCGAAAGGCATTTGTTGACCACCTCTGCTGACCACAGCACCGTTCCGTCCGTTTCCGATTCCGCTCCGGCGGCGATCGACGGCCCCCAGACGTCCGACGTCGTCCCGGCCGAGACCGCCGAGTCGATCGGCTTCGCCGATCTGGGCCTGCCCGAGCCGCTGGTTCGCGCGTTGGCCCGACAGGGCATCGCCACCCCCTTCCCGATCCAGCAGGCAACCGTTCCGGACGCCCTCGCCGGCCGGGACGTGCTCGGCCGTGGGCAGACCGGGTCGGGTAAGACCCTCGCCTTCGGCCTCCCCCTGCTGGCCCGGGTCGCTGCCGGGCGTCCGGCGCGTCCCCTGCGACCGCGCGCCCTGGTCCTCGTACCGACCCGCGAGCTGGCCATGCAGGTCAACGACGCGCTCCTGCCGTTGGGCAAGTCGCTCAACGTGTTCCTGAAGACCGCCGTCGGTGGCGTCCCGTACGACCGTCAGATCGACGCGCTCCGGCGCGGCGTGGAGATCATCGTGGCGACCCCGGGCCGGCTCGGCGACCTGATCGAGCGCGGCGTCTGCCAGCTCGACGACGTCGAGGTGACGGTGCTCGACGAGGCCGACCAGATGGCCGACATGGGCTTCCTGCCCGAGGTGACCGAGCTGCTGGCGAAGACGCCGGCCGGCAGTCAGCGGCTGCTCTTCTCCGCCACTCTCGACGGCGACGTCGACACGCTGGTCAAGCGCTTCATGAACGACCCGGTGACCCACTCCACCGCGCCGTCGACCGCGTCGGTGTCCACTATGGACCACCACATGCTGCTGATCCCGCCGCACGACAAGTTCCCGGTGGCCGCCTCGATCGCGGCTCGGGACGGGCGGACCATGGTCTTCGCGCGTACCCAGATGGGCGTCGACCGGCTGGTCGAGCAACTGGCCGCGGTCGGCGTACGGGCCGGCGGGCTGCACGGCGGCAAGACCCAGCGGATGCGGACCAAGACCCTGGCCGAGTTCCGCGAGGGTCGGATGAACGTCCTGGTCGCCACGGATGTGGCGGCCCGGGGCATCCACGTCGACGGCGTCACCCTGGTGCTGCACGTCGACCCGCCGAAGGACCCGAAGGACTACCTGCACCGTGCTGGTCGCACGGCCCGGGCGGGCGAGTCCGGCGCGGTCGCCACGCTGGTGCTGCCCAAGCAGCGCCGCACCACCCTCGCGATGATGGAGAAAGCCGGCGTGGCACCGGCCGAGACCCGCGTCCGGGTCGGCGACCCGGTGCTGGCGGAGCTGATCGGCGCCCGCGAGCCCAGCGGCGTCCCGGTTCGCGTCGAGGCGGAGCCCCGCGGCTTCGGTGACCGCTCCGGCGGCGGGCGACGGTTCGACGACCGCTCCGGCGGCCCGCGCCGGTTCGGTGACCGCCCGACCGGCGAGCGCCGCTACGGCGACCGGCCGCAGGGTGAGCGTAGGTACAGCGACCGGCCCACCGGCGAGCGGCGCTACGGCGACCGCCCGCACG
>NZ_JBNCKT010000001.1:191614-191951 GCF_049841675.1 Micromonospora sp. DT4 | reverse complement strand
CGCACGGCGACCGCCCGCACGGCGACCGCCCGCACGGCGACCGCCCGCACGGCGACCGCCCGCACGGCGACCGCCCGCACGGCGACCGCCCGCAGGGCGAGCGGCAGTACGGCGACCGCCCGCACGGCGACCGCCCGCAGGGCGAGCGCCCGCAGGGCGAGCGCCGGTACGCCGACCGGGACAGTCGGGGTTACGGCGACCGGCCCACCGGGGAACGGCGCTACGGCGATCGACCGCAGGCTGACCGGGGTGACCGACCGGCCGGCGAGCGGCGCTACAGCGACCGCCCGCAGGCTGACCGGCAGTACAGCGACCGCCCCCAGGGCGAGCGGCGCTA
>NZ_JBNCKT010000001.1:163903-191515 GCF_049841675.1 Micromonospora sp. DT4 | reverse complement strand
ACAGCGACCGCCCGCAGGGCGACCGGCAGTACAGCGACCGCCCCCAGGGCGAGCGGCGCTACAGCGACCGCCCGCAGGGCGACCGGCAGTACAGCGACCGCCCCCAGGGCGAGCGGCGCTACAGCGACCGCCCGCAGGCTGACCGGGGTGACCGACCGGCGGGTGAGCGGCGCTTCGCGGACCGGGACACCCGGGGCGGCTACCGTTCCGAGAGCCGCGGTCGGGACGACCGGCCGCGTGACGATCGGCGGGGCTTCGGCGGGCGGCCGGCGGCGCGTACCCACTGATCCACTGATCTACCCGGAACGCCGTCGCGGAGCATGCGCTCCGCGGCGGCGTTCGCACATGCCCTGCCGATGACGCGCGGGTCGCGTAACGTCCGGCTCATGGCGACCATGACCACGTCGATTTTCTGGTCCCGGACGGACACCGCCGGCAGCGAGCAGGTTCTGCTCGACGACGGCGACGCGTTGGCGGCGCGGGGCACCCTGCTCGCCGTCGATCCGATCCCGTTCACCGCCCGCTACCGGCTGACTACCGCGCCCGACCGGAGCACCGCCCGGCTCGAGGTCGAGGCCGAGGGGTCGGGTTGGCTTCGCCGCGTGACCCTGGATCGGGCCACGTCCCGGTGGCGGGTGACGACCGCCGAGCAGGGCGACCTGGACGCGGCGCTGGTCGCGGCCGGACACCCCCGGGCCGGTCTCCCCGGCACCGACGACCCGGATCGTCTCGCCGACGCGCTCGACGTCGACCTGAATGGTTCGCCGCTGTTCAACGCCCTGCCGGTACGCCGGCTCGGGCTGACCGGCGGGCCGGCCGACATGCCGCGCCGGATCACCGTCGCCTGGGTGCTGCTGCCCGGCCTGGAGGTGGTGCCGGCAGAACAGACCTACACGAGGCTCGGGCCGGGCCGGGTCCGGTTCGCCAGCGGCACCTTCACGGCCGACATCGACCTGGACGCCGACGGGTACGTGGTGCGCTATCCCGGCCTGGCCGAACGGATCGACCCACGCTGACGGCAACCCGTCCCCGGCGGGCGCCAGAGCGCCGAACCGACTGAGCAGCTCAGGCGAGCCAGGCCCCGCCGGTCAGGAAGCGCTCGATGGTCGTGGCGTGGGCGGCCAGGTCGAGGCCCTGGGCGGCCATCCAGTCGTCGGAGTAGTACGTGTCGGTGTAGCGGTCGCCCGCGTCACAGATCAGGCTGACCACCGAACCGGTCCGGCCCTCGGCCAGCATGTCGGCGATGAGGCCGAACGCGCCCCACAGGTTGGTGCCGGTGGAGCCGCCCACCCGGCGGCCGAGCACCGCCGAGCCTGCGCGCATCGCGGCCAGCGAGGCCGCGTCCGGCACCTGGACCATCCGGTCCACGACCGAGGGCAGGAAGGACGCCTCGACGGTGGGCCGACCGATCCCCTCGATGCGGGAGCCCTTGCCGGTGCGTACGGACCAGTCGGCGGCCACCCAGGCGGGATAGAAGGCGGAGTTCTCCGGGTCCACGACGCAGAGCTTGGTGGACAGGCGGCGGTAGCGGGCGTACCGGCCGATGGTGGCGCCGGTGCCGCCGGTGCCGGCGCCGACCACGATCCAGGCCGGGATGGGGTGCCGTTCCAGCTCCAACTGGGCGTAGATCGACTCGGCGATGTTGTTGTTGCCCCGCCAGTCGGTGGCCCGCTCGGCGTACGTGAACTGGTCCATGAAGTGGCCGCCGGAGTCCTCGGCCAGCCAGCGAGCCTCGACGACGACACCCGCCGGGTCGTCCACCAGGTGGCACCGGCCGCCCTGGAACTCGATCTGCGCGATCTTCTCGGGCGAGGTGGACGCGGGCATCACGGCGATGAACGGCAGCTCGAGCATGCGCGCGAAGTACGCCTCGGAGACCGCCGTGGAGCCCGAGGACGCCTCGACGATCGTGGTGTGCGGCCCGATCCAGCCGTTGCAGAGGCCGTAGAGGAACAGCGAGCGGGCCAGCCGGTGCTTCAACGAGCCGGTCGGATGCGACGACTCGTCCTTGAGGTAGAGGTCGACTCCCCAGGCCCGGGGCAGCGGGAAGGGCAGGAGGTGGGTGTCGGCCGAGCGGTTCGCGTCCGCCTCGACGGTGGCGATCGCCTCGGTCACCCAGCTACGGCTGGCCTCGTCGCACCGGTCGAGATGAGTCACGCCGGAAACCTAGCAAGCAGGTCAGCGGCGCTCAGCTCCGGTCCGCAGACCTCGACCGGCGTGACTGCCGGCGGTGTCCGGCCCGGCCGACGGCCTGGGCGAGAGGGATCAGTCCGGTGGTCAGCCGGGGCAGGGCGTCCAGCAGCCGTACCTGGGCGCTCTGCCAACGGGGCAGGCCGGCCCCGGATCCAGCGGGTGACCAGGCGCGGTTGCCGTCATGGTGACCCGACGGGCGAGATCAGAAGCCTGCGCATTGATGACGAGGTGCTGGCCGGCGGGCCCGAAGAGGTCGAGGAGGTCGGGGAGACAATTTCGCCTGTCCGGGCTTAACCCGGCGCCGGCGCCTTCCTAACGTGGCAGCGCGGAAGCAACGAAACGCAAACCGCATCCTGCGCGAATAGTCCCCAATGGGAATCCCGATCACGTCCGACCCAAAGTACTTGGCGCCGGCAGCTTCCGAAATCAACGACCGACCCCGTAAAATCCACACCTGGAAGAAGCCCTCCGAGGTTTTCGCCGAACTCGTAGAAACAAATGCTTCGACTGCCTGAATCTGCCCTCTTCTTGAGATTGGCACGATCTACGGGAGGCCGGAATTGGCTGAGGACATCAACGGCCTGCGTGACGGAACCAGGACCTGCTACTGACGGATCAGCCGGCCGAGGAGATCCGTGATGAAGGACTTGACCAGCGTGGTGTGCGTTGAATTTGGCATGACGTGGGTGCGGTCTGGGCTATGGCTTGGGGTGAGTGGCGGCCTGGTGCCGGATGAGGTGCTCATGGCGTCACCCGTGCCGGGCTTGCATCAGGTGTTCGTGGACCCGACGGTGGTGCATTCGGAGCGTGTGGCGCAGGTCCTGCGTAGCGAACCGGCGGGTGTGCTGGGGCGGATGGTGCATGTGCCAATCAGGATCGACTCCGGCCTGGACGCAGCGATTACTCGCGCCGACCGGTTGGGCATACCCGTCCTGCTTGAGGCGTCGGAGTCACTTGACACGAGTGGCCCGCGAGTCGTGCCGATTGGGGGCATCGACTCCGACGCAGTTCTCGTCTTGCCGGCGGAGCCGCTACCTGGCGCGATGTCCGCCTTCAGCATCGCCGCTCACCAGGATGGGGCGCTGGTCCAGACAAGCCCTGCCACCCCGCAGACAGTTACCGATAGCCAGGTCAGCGCCCATGGCGACGCTGAGTCCATCCGAGTGGTATCTGTCGGTGACCTTCAGGTCATAGTTCGGGAGATCGCCAGCGGCGGCCGTCGGCAATTCATCCTGGCATCAGGCGTGGAGTGGGCGGACGTCACGAATCGTGAACTGGTGCCGCCGGGTGTGTCGCCCGCGCTGATCGTCCATTCGATGGGGCACGATGCCGTGAGCGTGCCCGTGCGGCGAAACGACGGCACGTCGGCCATTGCCAGCCTGTCGGCGCCGCAACTCGCCACGGTGATGGCGACTCTGGCGTCTGACGCGCCGTCGTGGGTCCTGGCCTCTTGCGGGCTCGGCGGGACTGACGGTGGCTTCGCGGCCAAGTTGGCCGACCTCAACGGTTGGGACGTGCTCGCACCGCAGGGTGACGTATCGGTCGGCGGTAACGGAGAGGGCACATTGTCAACGCGGCGGGGCGAGGCCTGGCATCTCTTCGTGCCATCCGGCACCGGCGGCATGGGCTGGGACGTCCTCAATGATTCAGACGCCGGCGGGCGCCCCTTCGACGGAGTCGAGGCACGGTCCGACGGCTTCGACTCCGGAATCATCATGGGCTTTCGGGAGGTAGGCCGATCGGATCGGCCAAACTATATTCTTCAGGCCCGGGGCAGCCGGGGCGAAACCCAGCTAAACATGAAGGATATCATTTACAGCCGGATTACAAATGATCAAACAGGGCGAGCCGTCCCTAGTCTCATATTCGCGAGCCCGAGATTAAGCGGCGAGATCTGGGGCGGCGAGGTCGATGCCAATGGCCGATTGACCGACCTCCGCTTCTGCATGATTTCCCATGACCGAAAGCCTCCGATGGTGGGCCTTCCCACACCATGGGGAAACGACAGCATTTTCAACTTCGTCGCGCATGGCGAAGGTTCGGCAATCTCCGTTGAGGCAATGCCTGCGGGATACCGCCGCACCGAAAATTTCACTTTAGATGCCGTGACAACCGCGAATATGGTCGCGAAAGATCCTGAATTCATTGAGGCTTGTAGCCGCAGGGACATCAAGACATTCGTATTCAATTCGTGTAACGTCGGCCAAGAATTCGTGCATGATTTCTACACCGAGATGAAAAAGGCCGGTTATGCGCTGACCGTCTATGCGGCAACCAGCACTTACAAATTCATTAAAGACGGCCGATTCCGGACGATAATTCTCGCGGGCGGCCACTGGGTCGTGCGCGGCACAACCGTGCCGGAATCTTATAAGGACATGGTCGTCGCCGAGCTAGCAAGCACTGCCGATATTGACGATTGGCAGTACAAACAGCTTGCTGCGCCGAACTTTTCCGGTGTAGTGACCATCGAGGACAGATACAATACTCTAAAGTTGGTCAGAAGCGCCATCAGAGATTCGGTCAACAACGGCACTCTCAACGTCACGAGCCTTGTGGAATCTGTTTCCCGAAACATGGCGGCCAACCCCAGACTAATCTACCGGGCAGTCTTCTCGAACCTCATAAAAAGCGATTCCCGGCACCGGATCACTCACGTCTCCATCCAAGATTCTGTCGACGGCAACATGGTGGACGATCCGGCGATGCTTCGCTTGACGGGGGTCTTCTTCAAGGGCACGGGCCCGCTAGAATGGTCTGGCAATGATCATTCGACCCATTCCCGAGTGCCGGTCGTCGGTCGCTATCAACTTCCCGTTCGTGGCACGCCAATTAGCGAGATGCTTGCCAGCCCATTCTGGCCTCGATCGGCGATCCCGGTGGCCGAATACTCTAAGTCATCCAGCAACTGGAAAATGCATCAGGTGGCCCGCTGGGCGGCCACGTGCTTGGCTACCAATATGCAAGTGTCAGTTGTCGTCGATGGCAAGGCTTCGTTCGGTGGCCTGTTGTCGAACCCAAAAGAGCAGGCCGAAAACGCGTTCCGGGCGTCGATCAATCGGTACCTGAAAGACTTTCTGGGCCTCGATGACGCTTCGGCGACAAAAAAGCTAGGGAATCTGTCAGTCACGCACGGATCAGATATTAAGAATCCCCTCGCTATTTATGTTGGAACCCAGCCTTCCGAGGAAACTCGAGTCAGTGCGCAAACGGAGTTGAAGACTACGGTAGCAGGCCGGCGGGAACCGCAGGGAGCGGAGGGAGCGGAGGGATATAGCCGTGGTGCGCAATCGACCTCGGTGACGACGCCCCTGAACGTGATACGAATGCCGGACGACAACTGGTCGTTGATCGACGCTTTCGTGACTGCCGGTCCGCATTTTGTTCGCCCCTTCTTCGCGGATAGGCCCGGGGTCCAGGCGTGGCTTGACACGGTGGACAACCTACGTCGGACTCCATTCAGTCCCGACAACAACAAGCTTCGACGCACCGTCAGCGAGGCGCTGACGCAGAGACTGGCTAGGCATCTCCGTGAGCACTGGAAGTACTACAAGCCTCATACAGATACGGCGCTGCGACAATCGATTTTCGGAGCAAAGGCGCCAGGCGGGCCAGCGGCCTACGTAGCGACCGACAATGACCGGAATGTCATTTTGCGCGCCTTTGCCGACTGGGAGAGGGGCTGGTCTGTAGAGGGTCTCCGGCCGGCGATGATATGGCTTCTCGGCATATCCACTAGCGCGAAGCTGCGGATTCGTAAAGCTGGTGACATAGTTGGGTCTCCAATAAGGCATCTCGCGCAAACGAGGGGCGATGAGGTATCCCTGTGGGAGGCAAATAGGGCACACTACGATGCCTGGCTGAGCGAGGAGACTGGTAGCACCTCCAACCGGCTTCGTCCTCCGCACCTCCCCCCGACCCGAGGTGCAGATTTCGCGCCGCCGACCGATCAACTTATCGCTACTTCTCGCGCTGACGCAGTGCAACAAACGGAGTCACTGCCGATCCTGTGGGACGAACCGGTCCTGCTGCAGTGGGGTGGCCTGCTCGACATTATTCCCGGCCCAAACGCTACGATGGTGCTCGCGGGCAGTGACCTGAAAAAATACCTGAATAACGCGCGCGCAGTCGATCCGCAGGCGGATCCGGCGCCGGACCGGGCCGCGCGTGTGGCCACAGCCACCGTGGCCTGGATCGTACGCACGCTGGGAAGTGCCACAAAGCCCCAGACGCTGTCGGCGATGTTGGCAAGTAGGGGCGGTGTGAAGACACCGAAGGCACTGACGGTCGAGGTGGAGATCGGATTGCGGCCACCTCCTGAAAACGAGACGGTTGAAGCGCGCGACGCACGAGAGGCGCGGGAGACCGATCTTGCCGCGTGGGTGACGGCCCAAGTGAGTTGGCGCCTCAACATAGGGCTCACGCGCTGGGTGGGTAAGAAGCCTGATGTGCGAGCCCTGCCGCAGGTACGGGTGCGACACGCTGTCGTGCGGACCGGCGGTCCCCAACATGAGGACTATCTCCGGCTACGAGGCTCGGTGCATGACGGGGCGCCCACGCAGCCTCCGAAGCTCGAGGGACAGCGCGACCACATTCCGACCAATAGTCGACGCGTCGTGGTCATGCTGGAGCCGCCCGCCCTCCAGCCGACGGAAGGCGCTGTTACAGACATCCAGTCGCTGGCCCGGGAAGTCGCTCACCAGGTTGTCCTGCAACACCTGCTGATCGGCAGCGTGCAGGAGCAAGGCAGTGATGCTCACCAGATCTTCACGCGTGTGGCCCCTTGGACGGCGGGTCCGTACGTCGAGATGGCCGCTCCGTACGACCCGGCCACCGCGAGCAGCCACGACGCTTACGAGAGAATTCGGGGTGTAGCGGAGCCTTTTGACCGGGAGTTGGAAGCGTCGATAGCCAGTGCGATTTCGGCGCTGACGGGCCGCGATGCGGACCAGACCCAAGTCGCGCAGATTGCCTCAAGGGTCGAAGTCAGACGGCAACCCCGCGACAGCCCCGGCTCTACGGAAGGCTCCACCCACGCCGTAGAGATCACCTACACGAACCATCCGCCGGGCACGCGCGTCGACGACGAATTCGACGTGCCTCAGATGGACTATCTGAGCCGATGGCGTCTCAGCGCTGCCTCGTTGGGCGACGATGGGTGGTGGCGCTTGACAGATCCCCTTGTCGACGTGGACAAGACCGTGTCGACGTTGCCGCCCGAGGCTTTTAGGTTGGTCGATTCCGAGTATCTCGACGTCGTCGAAACGCGCGACCGCCGGGAATATCTAATACGCGGTGATGTCCGGTACGAAGTGGCGCGACTTGAGGTGGCGAGGCCACATCCACTCGGTAGTCCAGTCTCCATGCACCCGGTTCGGGTGTTCCGTGTTCGTGTTCACCTCGCGCCGACCGCGGACGTAGTTGCCTCGAAGGCCGAGGCGCTCATGGAACACACACAGACGGCGGTCCGGCAGGAGTTGAACGAGCGCTTCCGACTGCCCGGAGGAGATCAATTCCATCTCGTTGTGGAATTCACTGACCGCGCCGACGCCCATCATGTGGTTGAGGTTCCCGCCACCGGGTCCATGGATATGCTTACCTGGCCGGCCACCATCCTGCAGGAGAGTGTGCAAGAGGTCAGAGACAGTGTCCTGCACGAGATACTGCATCTGCTGGGGTTGCAGGACGAGTACGTTGAATCCGGCCATGAGGTCGACGGCAGTCGATCGATGTTTCGGCATGAGTACACCGATGAGTGGCGTAGCAACAGTCGACGCCGCACCAACCGACCGCTTGCTTTGATGAAGGATGTCACGAGGTCTAGCGGTTCAGAAATCATTGCGCCCCGGTATCTGTGGGAGATCGCTTTCGTTCAGGAAAGCTACACTCACGCCCCGGTCACGAGAGTGGGCCCCGACGGTGCGGTACTTGTGGCCGGGACGGTAGCGGTAAATACGTCAAAGGCCCTCGCGTTGGACTCGCCCACAGAACTTCCTCGACTTCCCCTGGGTCAACAAAAGCCGCTCACCGATCCTGTGGTGCTGCCCTCGGGGAGCGAGGAGGACACGAAACACCCAGGGCTGTACTGGGTCGGAGATCCGCCGTCCGAGCAAATTCGGTCAAACCTGCAGGCAGCGGTGGGCGCACTGGACGCGCCGGTCGTCTTCGTGGGCTCTTCGGGGCGAGGTCGTCAGGCTTCGACAGAGACCCTGCGGAACGTCCAGCGTTTGGCGCAACAGTTCGCCCTCAAACAGCAGCAGCCCGTCGTCGTGACTCAGGCAGAGTTGCCTGCCTCCTTGAGGAGAATGTCGCACACATTCGGGTTCAGCGTGGTCCACCTTGTCACCGAACCCGCCAAGAGGGTCGTAGGTCTAATCGGATCGCTGTCAGTGGACCCGATTTGGCAGGTCGTCGACTGCAACGGTAATTTCGAAAATCATGGCAAGGTGTTGGAAGCGCCGATTCTGGTGCGGGCGCGTAAGTTGGCCCGGCCAGCTGGTGACTCGACGCGCTGGGCGGTCGGGAAGCTTCTGCTGGCGCCGAGCATTGACGCAAAGTTGAAGGTCCTTTCTGCCTTAAGTAAGGAGTTGGCTGGTCAGCCCGCTCGTGATGATCTACAGAGGATCGTCGAGCAAGTGGACGGCGATCCGTGGTTCGGGAAGTTCAAGCCGCTGCTTGGTGAGCTTGGCGGGTCGGGCAAGGCCGGCTTCGTGCTCGATTTCCAGGCGATGGAGAACCCGGTCGACCGCAACGCTCTGTTGCTCAGTGAAGTGGGTCGGGGCATCGAGGTCGACCTGCGGGTCGACCTGATCAGAGATTCCGGATACCCGGATTCTGGTGCCCTGACCGCCCTGACGGCGGTCGACGTGATGTTTGCCGAGGGGCGTTCCGCTGCTCTGACGTGGGTACAGAAGCATTCCGCCGCGCTGCGCAACGACGAGAAGGGGCACTGGGTCGATGCGCTCAAGGTGATCGCTCAAACACACCAGGAACAGGCCGCTGATCTCAAGGCATTGGCCGATGCGGTGTACGACTGCTGACCGGCATTGGCGCGACCTGGGAGGAGTCGAGCGACCCCTCGCCGCAGGCGGGGCCCAGGTCGCCACGGCCGCGCCGCGTCCCGCCAAGGTCATCGGAGCACGCTACGCCTCACTGTCAGGCGGGCTGCGGGCCGACCGGCTGGGGTCGGTTCTCCCACTTGGTGGAGAGGGCGATGGCGGTACGGGTGGAGGCGACACCGGGGGTCCGGTTCAACCGCACGATGAGCTGCTCCAGCTCGGCGATCGTGCCGACCCTGGCCTTGAGCAGGAACGACTCGACGCCCGCCATAAAGTAGCAGGACTCGATCTCGGGCAGCACCCGCAGCGACTCCAGCATGTCGTCGGAGTCCGCGCCGGAGTCCTCGACGATGCCGATGAGCGCGGTGACGCCCAGCCCGATCGCCTCGGGTGCCACGTCCGCGCGGTAGCCCAGCACCACGCCGCTGCTCTCCAGCTTGCCGACGCGTTCGTGCACGGCGGGGGCGGAGAGGCCCACCTGCCGGGCCAGCTCGGCGTACGACAGACGGGCGTTGCCCCGCAGCAGGTCGACGAGGCTCAGGTCGATGGCGTCCACGGAGAGTGACCTTAACGTGTTGGGCGTAACGCGAGGCCTTCGGCATCCGTTGGTCAGGACAGTGAGTAACCGTTCATAAACTTACGGTCTAGGTAGGGGTTGCACCAGTACCATTTACTAACTTCCCAGTCAGTGCATTTTTCGCGTTTGGCGGACAGGCCAGGTCCCTGGTGCTGTAATTGCCATACGTCCCTCATGACGGCTCTGGGCTCGCACCAGCCGGGGGCAGTGTGTTCAGCCAGGGGCTTCGTCGACGCGAGGAGGGGGCTGTGGACACTGGAGATCGCCTGCTGACACCGGGTGAGGTCGCCGCGCTGTTTCGGGTGGACCCGAAGACTGTGACGAGATGGGCGGCGGCCGGCCGGATAGGAAGCATCCGGACTCCAGGCGGGCATCGCCGGTTTCGGGAATCCGAGGTGCGAGCCCTGCTTGAGGGGGAGGGCATGCTGGACGAGGTGGACGAGGTCGGAAAGCCACGCAATGTGGGTCCGGCCGCCTCCACCGGGCCGGGTCCGGCCAACGCCGGCATGTACTGAACTGGTGCGGACAACGTCAGGCGGACCGGGCGGCAGTCCGGTCCGCGTCCCACTACGACAACCCGCCGTACGACGCGGCCGGGCGGGCTGAGGCGACGGTTCAGCTCCGGGCCGCGCCGAGCTGGCCGGACCAGCGGCGGAACAGGGTGTGTGGCACACCGAGCGCGTCCAGCACCTTGCCGGCCACGAAGTCGACCAGTTGCGCCGCGCTGGCCGCCGCGCCCGCGCCGTAGAAGCCGGGACTGGCCGGCAGCACCACCGCGCCGGCGTCGTGCAACGCGATGAGGTGCTCCAGGTGGCTGCGGGTCACCGGGGTCTCTCGGGGCACCACCACGACCGGTCGGCGCTCCTTGAGGTTTACCTCGGCGGCACGTTGCAGCAGGTCCTTGGAGAGCCCGATCGCGATGCCCGCGCAGGCTGCCGTGCTGGCGGGCACCACGGCCATTCCGCGTACCTGGTAGGACCCACTGCTGGGCCCGGCGGCCAGGTCGCCCGCCGGCCAGTGGCGTACGTCCGCGTCGGTCAGGTCCCGGTCGAGCCACGTCGCCAGGTCCTCGGCCCAGTGCGCGTCGCGGAACGACCGGCCGGTCTCGTCGAGCAGGGTGAGCCGTGCCGCCCGCGACACGATGAGGTCCACCGGCTCGCCCGCGTCGAGCAGCCCGCCGACGACGGCTGCCGCGTACGGCGTACCGGAGGCTCCGGAGACGCCGACCACCCATGGTTGCCGCATGCCTCCAGCCTGCCTGGTCCGCGCCGCGTGCCGCTGGGCACCCCCGCGATCCGCCGCGCCGCGCTCGTCCAAGTTGTCCGGCCGGGTACGTGACTGTCCCGCCGACCTGACATGCTGCCGATGGCGATTCGCACCGGGAGCAGTTCGCACGGGAGGCATCGGTGACGACCGGCGAGGTCCTCTGGGCGCTGCGCGCCGAGTGCCCGATCCCACCCCGACTCTCGCCACACGCCGACCAGGTCCAGCAGTGGCTCGTCGACGTCCTGCCCGAGCTGGGTATGCCGCTGGACGACGCCGCGCTGCACCGGCTGGCCAGGGGAGGCTTCGCCCGGTACGCGGGGCGGCTCTACCCGGACGCCGGCGAGGCCGACCTGCGGGTGCTGACGACGCTCTTCACCTGGTTCTTCCTCGTCGACGACGCCTGCGACGGCCCGCACCGGCTGGACCCGGCGCAGATCCGGGCGCTGCGCGACGGGACGCTGGCACTGCTGCACGACGGTCCCCGGCTCCGGCACGGCGGCTTGACCGGGCCGCTGCGGCGGCTGCTGGTGTTGTCCTGGCGGGAGCCGCGCAGGCGGATGCCGGCGCGGTGGCGGCTGCGCTTCGCCGACGCGGTGGCCCGGCACCTCGACGGCACCTGGCGGGAGGCGGTCAACAAGGAGGCCACCGTCCGGCCCGGCGTCGACGAGTACGTCGAGTTGCGGCGGTCCACCTCGGCGGCCGAGGTGTCGTACCCGCTGGTGGAGTTCGTCAGCGGCCGACCCCTGCCCGATCCCGTCTACCACCATCCGCTGCTGCGGGAGATCGCCCGCACCGGCAACGACCTGCTCTCCTGGTACAACGACCTGGCATCGCTGGACCGGGACCTGGCCACCTCGGGCGGACACAACCTGGTCCTGGCGACGCAGACCGAGTGGGGCGTCTCGCCGGAGGAGGCGGTGCGGCGGGTGGCCGAGCGCTGGCGCGAGTCGATGCGGAGGTTCGTGGCGCTCCGCGCAGCCGTGCCGTCGTTCGGACCGGCGTTGGACGAGGCCGTCACCGACCATCTCGACGGAGTCGCGTACGCCGTGCGCGGCACCATCGACTGGACGCTGGAGAGCGCCCGTTACCCCACGAGCGCGGCCGGTTAGCTAGGGGCGCAGGTCGAGGCGGATCACCAGGTCGAGCAGGGCGAAGACGAACAGCGCGATGCCGACGAACCCGTTGGCGGTGAAGAACGCCCGGTTGACCTTGCTGAGGTCGGTCGGGCTGACCACCAGGTGCTGGTAGGCGAACGCGACCGCGGTCAGCGCCAGGCCGACCCACCACAGCCAGCCGAACCCGATCAGCGCCCCGAACCACACGAAGAGCCCGAAGGTCACCACGTGCGTCACGGTGGAGGCGTGCAGCGCGAAGCGGCGGCCGTACCGGGCGGGCACGCTGTGCACGCCGATCTCCCGGTCGATCTCCGAGTCCTGGCAGGCGTAGATGAGGTCGAAGCCGCCGATCCACAGGCCGACCGCCGCGCCGAGCACCCAGGCCGGCCCGGAGCCGTCCAGGGTGCCGGTGACCGCGAGCCAGGCGCCGACCGGACCGACCGCCTGGGCGATCGCGAGGATGGCGTGCGGCCAGTTGGTGAACCGCTTGCCGTACGGGTAGACGACCAGCGGCACCACGGCGAGCGGCGCGAGCACCAGGCAGAGCGGGTTGAGCAGCGCGGCGACGACGAGGAACACCACGAGCGCCACGGCCGCGCCGGTCCAGGCCGTCCGCACGCTCACCGCTCCGGTGACCAGTTCCCGTCCGGCGGTACGCGGGTTCCGCGCGTCGATCCGCCGATCGAGGATGCGGTTGGCGGCCATCGCGAACGTCCGCGCCCCGACCATCGCCACGGTGATCAGCAACAGGTCGAGCCAGCGAACCCGCCCCCCGCAGACCTGCATTGCACTGAGCGCCGAGAGGAACGCGAACGGCAGAGCGAAGACGGAGTGCTCGATGGTGACAAGCTTGAGGAAGGACTTGACCCGGCCCGGCTTCTCCACCGGTGCGTCGAGGACGGCCATCAGATCCCGTACTCCTTCCAGCGCTTGTCGACCAGCGCCGTGACCTCGGGGGCCATAGTCATCTCCTCCGGCCAGCCGCGGGTGTAGCCCTCGGCCGGGAGCTTGCGGGTCGCGTCGACACCTACCTTGCCGCCCCAGAACTGCTGGTACGACGAGTGGTCGAGGTGGTCCACCGGCCCCTCGGTGAGCAGCAGGTCCCGCGCGTAGTCGACGTTGCCGAAGGCGCGGAACGCGACCTCGTTGTAGTCGTGTACGTCGCAGTCCTCGTCGACGATCACGATCAGCTTGGTGAGCGACATGAGGTGCGCCCCCCAGATCGCGTTCATCACCTTCTGCGCGTGCTTCGGGTAGCGCTTGCGGATCGACACGATCGCGCAGTTGTGGAAGACACCGGCGGCCGGCAGGTCGTAGTCGACGATGTCCGGGATCAGCAGCTTGAGCAGCGGCTGGAAGATCCGCTCGGTGGCCTTGCCGAGGCCGTGGTCCTCCTGCGGCGGCTTCGAGGTGATGATCGAGTGGTAGACCGGGTTCCGCTGCATGGTCATCGCCTCGATGTGCAGCACCGGGAACGGCTCGACCGGCGTGTAGAAGCCGGTGTGGTCGCCAAACGGGCCCTCGGGCAGCCGCTCGCCGGGCTCCAGATAGCCCTCCAGCACGATCTGCGCGTGTGCCGGCACCTGCAACGGCACGGTGAGGCAGTCGACCATCTCCACCCGCTCGCCGCGCAGGAACCCCGCGAACAGGTACTCGTCGATGTCGCTGGGCAGCGGCGCGCTGGCCGCGTACGAGACGACGGGGTCGCAGCCGATCGCGACCGCGACCGGCAGGCGCTGCCCGAGCCGTTCGGCGACCGCGTGGTGGGCGGTCGAATCCTTGTGGATCTGCCAGTGCATGCCCAGGGTGTTGCGGCCGTGCTGCTGAAGCCGGTAGAGGCCCAGGTTGCGCTTGCCGGTCTCCGGGTGCTTGGTGTGGGTCAGCCCGTAGTTGTGGAAGATACCGCCGTCGTCGGGCCAGACCTGCAACCCCGGCAGCCGGCCCAGGTCGACGTCGTCGCCCCGGTAGACGACCTCCTGGCAGGGCGCGGTCTTGACCTTGCGCGGCGGCACCGCCTTGAGCTGCATGACCTTGCCCAGACCTTCGCGGATGCCGGACCAGCCGACCGGCAGCTCCGGCTTGATCAGCGCGCCGATCCGGGCGCCGACCTCGTCCAGGGATTCGACGCCGAGGGCCATCGCCATCCGCTTCTCGGTGCCGAACAGGTTGATCGCCACCGGCATCTCACCCCGGGTGGGGTGCTCGAACAGCAGCGCCGGACCACCGGCGCGCACCGTGCGGGTGACCACCTCGCTGATCTCCAGGGTCGGGTCGACCGGGACGTCGACCCGACGCAGCTCCCCCGCGCGCTCCAGGGCCGCGAGGAAGTCCTTGAGATCGGTGTACGGGAAGCCACGAGCCATGTTGCCCAGTCTCCCGCACCGGGTCCGGGGCGGACCATGCCGGGTGCTGTGACGCTCGCGATTGCCCGCTCGAACCAGATTCGGGTCTAGATCAACTCGGCTTCCAGGAGTGCGGGGTGTCCTGCGCCTGCGGATGGGCCGACTTCCTGGAAACCGGGTGGGTCGATGGCTGAGCCCACGCCTCGCGGGCATGGCGAGCGTTCAGACGTGTCACCTCGTTCGAGGCAGCAACTTCGGGGATATTGCTGCCTTGCGCGCGGCTGAAGCAGCAAAATCCCCCAAGTTGTGACGATCTTGGGCGTTAGGCGATGACTGGGACGGTCAGTTCAGCCCGCCGTACGAGTGCAGGCCGGTGAAGAAGATGTTCACGCCGAACAGGTTCATCAGCATGGTGAGGAAGCCGAGCACCGCGATCCAGGTGGCCACGTTGCGCTTCACGCTGGGGGTGGCCCGTGCGTGCAGGTAGCCGGCGTAGACCACCCAGGAGATGAACGCCCAGGTCTCCTTCGGGTCCCAGCCCCACGGCCGACCCCAGGCCGCCTCGGCCCAGATCGCGCCGGCGATCACCGCGAACGTGAAGATCGGGAAGGCGAACGCGTGCAGCGCGAAGGTCAGCCGCTCCAGGCCGACCGCGCCCGGCAGCCGCCTCGCCAGGGTGTACGGGAAGCTCCGCTTGCCCTGCTCGTACCCGTTGCGCATGAGGAAGCCGACGGCCGGCACCGCGCCGAGCAGGAAGATGCCGGACGCGAAGACGATCGTCGAGACGTGGATGACGAACCAGTACGAGTTCAGGGCCGGCACCAGCGGCACGATCGGCACGTAGAGGACCAGCTCGGCGGTGGCCACCAGCAGCACCATGACCAGGGTGAGGAACAGCCCGAGCAAGCGCTGCGACGGCCGCTTCCAGAGCACCACCAGCCAGGCCGCGACCCCGATGAACGTCACCGTGAGCACGAACTCGTACATGTTGCCCCACGGCATCCGGTCCGCCGCGAGACCGCGGGTGACCAGCGCCGCGAGGTGCAGCACGGCGGCGAGCGCGGTGGCGCCCACCGCGACCAGCCCGGCGAGACGCGCCCGGCGCGCCGAGCCGTCCACAGACGTCGGGACCGGCGCGGGTGGCTCGGCGGCCACACCGCCGACACCACCGACCCCCGCGCCCACCAGATCGCGGGCGGGCGACGCCACGGCGACCCGGGTACGCGCGTTGCCCAACGCGTACTCGACGGCGTGGCTGATCATCGCGATCAGGTACGTCAGGATCGCGAAGGTCACCAGATTGTCGGAGAGCGCGGACATCACTCGGTCCCTTCTCGCACACCGTCCCGGTCGCTGGAGTCAGCGCCGGCACCAGACCGTTCGCCACCGCCCACGGCGGCGACGAGCTGCGCGAACTCGTCGGCGAACCCTGGATAGTCGGCGCGCGGCAACCCACCGACCTCCACCAAGCTACTACCGTCCGTCGGAGATCCACTCGTGGGGTCGGCCGGCAGCATCCGGAACCAGACCCGGCGACGTCGCCCGAACAGCGAACCCATCAGCCCGACCAGCAGGACACCGCAGCTCACCAGCAGCGGCGTCGAGCCGGGATCGTGCCGGACCGAGAGCGTCACGTACCGCTCGGTGCCCAGGAACTCGACGGTCGTACCGTCGTCCAGCGTCCACTTCTCGCCCTTGCGGAGCAGCTTGCTGCCGATCTCCTTGACCTTGCCGTTGCGCACCTGTCGCTGGTCGAGCTGGTAGACCGAGCCGGGGATGCCGGCGTCCATGCCGAGGTTGCCCCGATAGGCGACCAGGTTCAGCGCCGGGTTGCGCTCGGTGGGGTACTCGGAGCGGACGAACGGGCCCTGCTTCGGGGCCGTGGGCAGGTAGATGCCGGTGAACGCCATCTGCTCGCCCGGTACCCGCTTGCCGGTGGCCGGGTCGACGTTCGCATCCGGGAAGGCCGCCAACCCTTCGCTGGTCAGGCCCATGTCGCCGGTGGTCAGGAAGGGCTCGTCACTGACCTGGCTGTTGCCGAACCGGTCGGTGTAGCGGATGACCGGGGCGTACCCGTGGCCGAGCAGGTAGACGCTCGCGTCGGCAAGGCGCAGCGGCGAGTTCACCGAGAAGTCTGCGCTGCGGCTCGGCTCGTCGGGTCCGTCGACGGTGACCCGGGCGTTGAAGAACTCCGGCTGGCCGGAGGGCAGGAACCGTGCCTGGAAGTCGTCCAGCCGCAGACAGAAGCGGGGCAGCTCGGCGCTGTCCACCCGGGGGCCGAGCTTCGCCTCGGCGTACTGCTGGCGGGTGTTGCAGAACGCGTTGTCCGCGCCGGCCACCAGCAGGCGGTTGCCGCTCCACCCGTACCACGAGCCGAGCGCGACGCCGATCAGCACCGCGATCAGCGAGGTGTGGAACAGCAGGTTGCCGGTCTCCTTGAGGTAGCCCTTCTCGGCGGAGACCTCGTCGCCGCGTACCTCGACCCGCCAGCGGCGCTTGCGCAGCACCGCCGCGACGGCGTCCACGCCACCGTCCGGCGCGGGCAGCACGGTGTGCTGCGGCAGCCGCTCCATCCGCTTGGGCGCGACGGGTGGCCGGGACCGCAGCGCCCGGACGTGGTCGCGCAGCCGGGGCGTGATACAACCGATCAGTGACGTGAACAGCAGCAGGTAGATGGCCGAGAACCAGACCGAGCCGAAGACCTCGAACGCGCCGATCCGGTCCAGCCGGGGGGCCCAGTCCGGGTGGTCGACGAAGTACTGGTTGACCTTCTCCGGGCTGATCCCCCGCTGCGGCAGCACCGAGCCGGGGATCGCGGCGATCGCCAGCAGGAAGAGCAGGATCAGGGCCGTACGCATGCTGGTGAGCTGCCGCCACGAGTTGCGCAGCAGGGCCAGCAGCCGGTTGGGCCGGCGGCGGGGCGCCGGGGCCTCGGCCTCCGGCCGCTCGTCGACGACCGTCATATGCTCACCTCGCCCACCCCGACGGTGGTCTGCAACCAGATCACGAAGCTCTGCCATCCGCCGGTGACCAGCGCAAGGCCGATCAGGATGAGCAGCGCGCCGCCGATCCGGGTGACCCAACGGCTGTTGCGCCGGATGGCGCGGAACACCCCGAGCAGGCGTTCGAAACCCAACCCGAAGACGACGAACGGTATCCCCAACCCGAGGCAGTACGCCACGGCGAGCACCACGGCCCGGTCGCTCTGCCCGCTGGTGGCCGCCATGCCCATCACCGCGCCGAGCGTCGGCCCGGTGCACGGCACCCAACTGAGCGCGAAGACCGCCCCGAAGACCGGCGCGCCGAGCAGGCCGGCCGCCGGCAGCCGGGAGATCCGGAACTCGCGTTGCAGCGCGGGGATCATCCCGAGGTAGCCCAGGCCGAGCACGATGATCAACGCGCCGACGACGATCTCCAACTGCCGCTCGTAGTCGAAGAAGACCCGACCGATGCTGGCGAAGAGGATCGCGCTGGCGACGAAGACGACGGTGAAACCGGCGATGAACAGCAGCGTGCCCGCGAGCACCCGGCCCTTCACCGCGCCGACCCGCGCGACCCGCTCCCTGACGGCGACACCGCCGGTGGCCGGTGCGGGCTCGGCCGCCGCTCGGCGGCCCTCGAGGTCCGCGCCGGCCAGCCCGGTGACGTACGACAGGTAGCCGGGGACGAGTGGGAGCACGCACGGGGAGAGGAAGCTGACCAGGCCGGCGAGCGCCGCCGCGCCGATGGCGAGCACCAGTGGCCCGCTCCGGGCCAACTCCTTGAAGGTCTCGCCCATCAGTTCGACGCCGGTTTCTCGGCCGCGATCCGCTCGACGATCGGTTGCAGGCCCTCCTGCGTGACCGCCGCCCGGATCACCGCGGCGATGCGGCCCTCCCGGTCGAGCACGACTGTCGCCGGGACGGTGTTCGGCGGGATGTCCAGAGCCAGCGCCAACTTGCTGGGCGGGTCGAACAGGCTCGGATAGGTGACCCGCCCCTGCTCGAACGCCTTGGCCTTGTCCCGCGAATCCTGCACACTGACGCCGAGGAAGCTCACCCCGGCGTTCTTCGTGGCCTGGTAAACCGCTTCCAGGTCGTCGGCCTCGGCCCGGCAGGGCGGGCACCAGGAACCCCAGAAGTTGACCACGACCACCTGGCCGCGGGCCTCGCTGACGTCGTAGGTGCCGCCGGTGAGCAGCTCACCGGCGAGCTTCGGCGGCGCGGAACGCTGGTCCGGCGCGCATTCGATGATGCCGTCAGAGGTGGTCGAGCAGGTCTTCTCCTGGCTCTTCGACGACGTGCAACCCACCAGCGCCACCGCGGCGACGGCGGCGAGCAGACCGGCGGTCCACCTCCGGGTGGTCATCAGGCCCCCTTGGCCGTCCGGGCTGTCGCGGAGAGGGCGACGAGGTGCGCGGCCGGCTCGCTGTAGCCGATACCCACCACCTTCGCGTCGTCGAAGTGGAACGACGTGAGGCTAGCCAGCCCACACTGGCGCTTGCGCGGGTCGTGCCAGAGCCGCTTGCGCTCGACGTGGCGGCGCAGCGTCCAGATCGGGAGCTGGTGCGACACGAGCACCGCCTCGCGCCCCTCGGCGGCGACCCGGGCGGCGTGCACGGCCGCGAACATCCGCTCGGCGATCACCCGGTACGCCTCACCCCAGGACGGCGTCACCGGGTCGCGCAGCACCCACCAGTTGCGCGGATCGCGGAACGACCCGTCACCCGGGGAGACCTTCTTGCCCTCGAACCAGTTGGCGCTCTCGATCAGCCGCTCGTCCACGCCGACCGGCAGCCCGAACTGGGCGGCGATCGGCTCGGCGGTCTGCTGGGCACGCTCCAACGGACTGGCCACCACGTGCACGATCTCCCGGTCGGCGAGGCCCTGCGCCGCGGCCTTGGCCATCTGCACGCCCAGCTCGGAGAGGCGGAAACCGGGCAGCCGCCCGTACAGGATCTGGTCGGGGTTGTGCACCTCGCCGTGCCGGAGCACGTGGACGACCGTCTTGCTCAAGGCTGCGCTCCCTTTGTTCGCGACTGCGGGGCTCGCAGGACCGGCTCACTCCTCGCGCTCACGCTAACCCCCGTGACCGGCCGCCGCCGCGTTCGCCGCCGACGGCAGAGCTGCGGCGATGTGCTCCAGCGCCGTGTCGTCGATCGCCGCCGACACGAACCACGACTCGAACGCGCTCGGCGGCAGGTAGACGCCGGCGGCGAGCATCGAGTGGAAGAACGCCTTGAACGCCGGCACCTGCTGGGTGCGCGCGGTGCCGTAGTCGACCACGTCGGTGTCGGTGAAGAAGATGGAGAACATGCTGCCCGCGTACGACAGGCGGTGCGGAACCCCGGCGGCGGCCAGCGCGTCGGACGCGAGCTTGCCCACGACGGCGGCCGTGTCGTCGAGCTTGCGGTAGAGCGCGTCGTCGGCGAGCCGCAGGGTCGCCAGGCCGGCGGCGCAGGCCAGCGGGTTACCGGAGAGCGTGCCGGCCTGGTAGACCGGGCCAGCCGGCGCGAGACGCGCCATGATGTCCGCGCGCCCGCCGAACGCCGCGGCGGGCAGGCCACCACCCATGACCTTGCCGTACGTCCACAGGTCCGCGTCGGAGGCGTCGAGGCCGTGCCACCCGGCGCGGGAGACCCGGAACCCGGTCATCACCTCGTCCACCACGAGCAGGGCGCCGTGCGCGTGCGCGATCCGGGCGAGCTGCTGGTTGAAGCCGTCGCGGGGCGCGACCACGCCCATGTTGCCGGCGGCAGCCTCGGTGATCACGGCGGCGATGTGCGGGCCCTCGGCGGCGAACGCCTCCTCGACAGCCCGGATGTCGTTGTACGGCAGGACGATCGTCTCGCTGGCCGCCGCGCCGGTGACACCGGGCGAGTCGGGCAGGCCGAGGGTCGCCACGCCGGACCCGGCGGAGGCGAGCAGCGCGTCGACGTGCCCGTGGTAGCAACCCGCGAACTTGACGATCTTGGAGCGGCCGGTGAAGCCCCGGGCCAGCCGGATCGCCGACATGGTCGCTTCGGTGCCGGAGTTGACCAGACGGACCTGCTCGACGGGTGTCCGGTCGACGATCTCGGCGGCCAACTCCACCTCGCCCGGAGTGGGCGTGCCGAAGCTGGTGCCCCGGGCGGCCGCCGCCTGCACGGCGTCCACCACCTCGGGGTGGGCGTGCCCGAGGATCAGCGGACCCCACGAGCACACCAGGTCGACGTAGCGGCGACCGTCGGCGTCGTACAGCCACGGGCCCTCACCACGGACCATGAAACGCGGGGTGCCGCCGACCGCCTGGAAGGCGCGCACGGGGGAGTTGACCCCGCCCGGCACGATGGCGCGGGCGCGGTCGAACAGTGCCTCGGAAGCCGGCGCGTCGGCCGGGTAGCGGCCAGATCCGGCGGAAACGATGTCGGTCACGATGCCGCCATTGTGTCAGCGCCGGATGGTCAACCAGCAGCCACCCCGGGCTGGCGTTACCGGGCTCACCCAGCTCTGGTGCCCGATCGGGCCGGCTGTCAGGGCGGCTCGTCGCCTCAATAGGCCGGTTCGGCTGGATCGCGCTAGGCTGACCGGGTGGATCGTGCCGAACTGTCCATCACGCTAGACCGGACGGGCGACGAAGCAGTGTTGCGCCTGGCCGGTGAGGTCGACATGCTCACGGCCGCCCAGCTCAGCACCGTGGTCAACGAGGTGCTGGCCGATCCGCCGCCGCGGATCGTGCTCGACCTCGGCGGCGTCACCTTCTGCGACTCGCAGGGCCTGGGCACCCTCGTCGTACTCAGCCGCAAGGCCAGCCACGCGCAGAGCCTGCTGATGCTGACCCACGTGGGTGATTTCCTCATCCGAGTCCTGGACATCACCGGCCTGCGCAGCGCGCTGATGATCCGCAACGACCAGCCCACCGGCTGACTCACCCCGGCCAAGGCCCCGGCAGTCCCGGGGGTTGATCATGAAGTTATTGCCAATTCCGTCCTATTAGTCGGCGATAACTTCATGATCAACGCAGCTCCGGCGGGGCCGCGGCGTTACTGGGTGGGGACGTCTCGGGAGTGGAAGGCGCGCAGGGCCAGGGTCAACAGGGCTGCGGTGATCACCGTCAGGGCTGCCAGGGGGGCGGCTGTCCAGTTGTTGCCCAGCACCTGTGGGGTGTGCGTGAACGGGGAGATGTCCAGCGCCCACTGGCTCAGCTTCAGCACCGCGCCGATCTGACCGAGCAGCAGGCAGCCGGCGAGCACCGCCCAGGCCGCCGAGGAGAACCGGGGCAGCCAGCCCACCAGCAGCGCGGCGAGCCCGGCGAGCACCCACGCCGCCGGCACCTGGGCCAGCCCCGCGCCGAGCAGTCGAGGCACCGCACCACCGACGTCGCCCACGCTGAGGCCGTACGCCAACCCCGTCGTCAGGCCGGCCACGGCCAGCACCGCCACCGGGCCGAGCAGCGCGAAGAGCAGGTGCGCCGCCAGCCAGCGGGACCTGCTCACCGCCGTGGCGAGCAGCGGTTCGGTCCGACCGGCGGTCTCCTCCGCCCGCGCCCGCAGCGCGGCCTGGATGCCGTACCCGGCGGCGGCCAGCGCGGTCAGGCTCAACGTGCTGCCGAGGTACGCCTCGGCCAAGGTCGACGAGCCACCCAGCCGGGCCATGATCTCGGCGACCTGCTCGTTGCCCTGCACCGCGTCGCCGGCCGCGTCCGCCGCACCACCCAACACCAGACCGAGCAGCCCGAAGCCAACGGTCCAGCCGAGCAACTGGCCGCGGTGCAGCCGCCAGGCCAGGCCGAACGGACCGGTCAGCCCGCCGCCCGCGGTGGCCGGGCCGAGCCGCGGCGGCAGCACCCCCGCGCCGAGGTCCCGGCGCACCGAGACGGGGTACGCGACGAGCGCCACCGCCACGCTGAACAGCACCGGCAGCAGTAGCACCCACCAGCGCTCACCGGCAAAGGCACGTCCCCGGGGCGGCCAGCCGAGCGGAGAGATCCAGCTCAACCATTCGGCGCTCCCACCGGTGCCGCCGGAACCTCCGGCATCGCCCCCGAGCCGCAGCGCGAACGCCAATCCGAGCACCCCCAGGCCGACGCCGCGCGCCCCACCCGCGCTCTCGGTGAGCTGCGCGGCCAGACCGCCGACCGTGGCGAACGCGACGGCGGTCAGGGCCACGCCGGCGCCGAAGAGCAGCGATCCGTCCCCGGGCAGGCCCGCGGCCACCAGACCGCCTGCGATGAGCAGGCCGAGCAGCACATTCGCGGCGTACGTCACCAGCAGCGCCGCGGTCAGCCCGGCGTACCGGCCGAGGACCGTCGCGCCGAGCAGCTCCCGCCGGCCGGCCTCCTCCTCGGTGCGGGTGTGCCGCACCACAGTCAGCAGGCTGGCCAGCGCGGCGATCAACACCAGCAGGCCGGCCCGCTGGACGGTGAGCGCGCCGACGCTGTCGCCGAACACCGGGCCGAGCAGCGCGACGATCGACGGGTTGCTCGCCGTGCTGGCCAGGTAGTCGGCCCGCTCGGCGGCGGTCGGGTACAACCCGGCGTACGTGCCGGCGTAGCTCGCCGGCAGCACTGCCAACAGGACGACCCAGATCGGCAGCACGACCCGGTCGCGCCGCAGGATCAGCGGGACGAGTTGCCTGGTGCCAGTGAACGCGCTCACGACCGCACCTGCTCGGCCTGGTAGTGCCGCAGGAACAGCTCCTCCAACGTCGGTGGCTGGCTGACCAGGCTGCGTACGCCGATCTCGGTGAGCCGGCGCAGCGCGACGTCCAGCGCGACGTCCTCCACGTCGAAGCGCACCCGCTGCCCGTCCACCCGCAGGTCGTGTACGCCGGTGAGCTGACCCAGCCCGTCCACCGGGCCGGTCAGCTCGGCCTCGATGGAGGTCCGGCGCAGATGCCGCAACTCGCTCAGGGTGCCGGTCTCCACGTCCCGTCCGTTGCGGATGATCGTCACCCGGTCACAGAGCGCCTCCACCTCGGCCAGGATGTGGCTGGAGAGCAGCACGGTGCGACCGTCGGCCTTGGCCCGGCGCACCCAGTGCTGGAAGACCTCCTCCATGAGGGGGTCCAGGCCGGATGTCGGCTCGTCCAGGATGAGCAGTTCGACGTCCGACGCGAGGGCGGCCACCAGGCCGACCTTCTGCCGGTTGCCCTTGGAGTACGTCCGGCCCTTCTTGCGGGGATCCAGCTCGAAGGAGTCGAGCAGTTCGGCCCGGCGCGCCGGGTCGAGGCCGCCACGCATCCGACCGAGCAGGTCGATGACCTCTCCGCCGGAGAGGTTGGGCCAGAGCGTCACGTCGCCCGGCACGTACGCCAGCCGGCGGTGCAGGGCCACCGCGTCGCGCCACGGGTCACCGCCGAGCAGGCGGGCGTCCCCCGCGTCCGTCCGAAGCAGGCCGAGCAGCGCCCGGATCGTCGTCGACTTGCCGGCGCCGTTCGGGCCGAGGAAGCCGTGCACCTCGCCGGCGCGGACGGTCAGGTCCAGACCGTCCAGCGCCCGGATCCGGCCGAAGGTCTTGACCAGGCCGGACACCTCAATCGGAGTTTCCATATATCGGAAGCTACACTCGTTTCACAAAGTTGTGAAGACAGTGAGAGTCGGGGCACCATCGGTGCCCACGAGACGCGCAGGAGGGACCAGAGATGGCAGCCGCCGATGGCCACGACCCGGTGCACCTCTTCGTCGAGCGGATGGCCCTCACGTTCGCCGAGGTCGGCTTCCCGCGGATGGCCGCCCGGGTGCTGTTCACCGTCATGAGCGCGGACGACCCGCTGACGGCCGCCGAGATCGGCGAACGACTCGGAGTCAGCGCGGCGGCGGTCAGCGGAGCGGTCCGCTATCTCACCCAGTTCGGCATGCTGATCCGCGAACCGGTCCCCCGCTCCCGCCGCGATCGTTACCGGATGCCGGAGAACCCCTGGTACGAGGGGACCATCACGAAGACCGCGATCTACAAGACGTTCATCGACGTGGCCGAGGGCGGCCTGGTCGCCCTCAACGGACCGCAGACGCCCGCCGGCGAACGGGTGGCCGAGATGCGCGACTTCTTCATCTTCGTGCAGGAGGAGATCGACTCACTCGGTGAGCGCTGGCGCGTCCGCCGGGCCCAGACCGGCCACCTGCGCCCCGGTGAGAGCGCAGCGCCCCCGTCAGGCTGAGCTGCCCCAGCGGGCCTGCTCCAGCAGCTCCACCGCACGGTCCCGCGTCTCCCGGTCGTCGGCGCGGAGCAGGGTGGTGGCCTCGTCCACCGCGTCGGTGAGTCGCCGCCACTGGGCGTCGCGCTCCCGCACCAGGTCCGACTGGGCGGCGAGCTGCCGGGTCTTGACCCACAGCTCGACGAAGACCGACACCTTGGCCCGCAGCACCCACGGGTCGAACGGCTTGGTCAGGTAGTCCACCGCACCCACCTGGTAGCCCCGAAGGGCGAGCTGTGCGTCCCGGTCGGCGGCGGTGAGGAAGATGATCGGCACGTGCCGGGTGCGCTCCCGGCGCTTGATGTGGCTGGCCGTCTCGAAGCCGTCCATGTCCGGCATCTGCGCGTCCAACAGGATCACCGCGAAGTCGTCCACCAGCAACTGCTTGAGTGCCGCCTCGCCGCTCTCCACGGCCACCGACTGGACCGGCAGGCCCTGGAGGATCGCCTCCAGGGCCATCAGGTTCTCCCGGCGGTCGTCCACGAGCAGCGCCTTGGCCATCTGGGTCACGAAGTCTCCTCGGTGCGGCTGCCACTGATCCAGGACGACATCAGCTCGATCAGGTCGTCCAGGTCGACCGGCTTGGTGATGTAGTCGCTTCCACCGGCGGCGAGCGCCGACTCGCGGTCACCCGGCATCGCCTTCGCGGTCAGGAAGACGACGGGAAGGTCGGCGAACCGGTGGTTACGCCGGATCTGCCGGGTCGTCTCGTATCCGTCCTGGTCCGGCATCATGGCGTCCATCAGCACGATGTCCACCTCCGGATGCTCGGCCAGCAGGCGGACGCCGTCCGCCCCGTTGTCCGAGTACAGCACGGTCATACCGTGCAGCTCCAACGCGCTGGTCAGAGCGAAGACGTTACGTACGTCGTCGTCCACGATCAGCACGGTGGCGCCGTCCAACTGGCGGGTGGCCGGCGCCTCCGGCCGCTCCGGCAACAGCTCCAGCGGCGGCATGAGCAGCGACGACGGCAGACCGGCGCGCTGCGGCGACGGGGGCTGCGGCGTGACCACCGCGTCCGGGGCGAGGACCTGCGGCACGAACAACGTGAACGTCGAGCCCTGCCCGGGCGCCGACGAGACCGTGATGGTGCCGCCGATCAGTCGCGCCAGGTCGCGGCTGATCGACAGGCCCAGGCCGGTACCGCCGTAGCGGCGGCTGGTCGTGCCGTCCGCCTGCTGGAACGCCTCGAAGATGATCGACAACTTGTCGTCGGAGATGCCGATCCCGGTGTCGATGACCGTGAACGCGATCACCTGCTGGGCGTTCGTCAGGGCCGGCACGTCGAACACCGCGTTCTCCGCCGCCGGGGCGATCCGCAACGTCACCGCGCCGTTGTCGGTGAACTTCACCGCGTTGGACAGCAGGTTGCGCAGGATCTGCTGCAACCGCTGCGCGTCGGTCACCAGCGCCGGCGGCAGATCCTTGCTCACGCGCACCTGGAAGTCGAGGTTCTTCTCCTCGGCCTGCGGCGCGAACGCCTGCTCGACGAAGCCGCGCAGCTCGGTGAAGCGGATCTCGGTGGGCTCGACGTCCATCCGGCCCGCCTCGATCTTGGAGAGGTCGAGGATGTCGTCGATCAGGCGCAGCAGATCCGAGCCCGAGCCGTGGATGGTCCGGGCGAACTCGATCTGCTTCGGGCTGAGGTTCTGCTCCGAGTTCTCCGCGAGCAGGCGCGCCAGCAGGAGCAAGGAGTTCAGCGGCGTACGCAGCTCGTGGCTCATGTTGGCCAGGAACTCCGACTTGTACGCCGACGCCCGGGTGAGCTGCTGCGCCTTCTCCTCCAGGCCAAGGCGGGCCAGCTCGATCTCCCGGTTCTTGGTCTCGATGTTGCCCTTCTGCTCGGAGAGCAGGGTGGCCTTCTCCTCCAACTCGGCGTTGGTGCGCTGCAACTCCGCCGACTGCTCCTGCATCTCGTGCGCCAGCCGCTGCGACTGGGCGAGCAGCTCCTCCGTACGCCGGTTGGCCTGGATGGTGTTGACGGCGATACCGATGGTGAGCACCAGCCGCTCCAGGAACGACAGGTGCAGCTCGGAGAAGGCGGACACGCTGGCGAACTCGATCACCCCGAGCAACTCCCCCTCGAAGAGCACGGGGAGCACCACCAGGTCGGTCGGGGGTGTCTCGGCCAGTCCGGAGCGCAGCGTGAGGCGGCTGTTCGGCGGGGCGCTGACCCGGATCGTCCGGCGCGAGAGGGCGGTCTGCCCGACCAGCCCCTCGCCCGGCCCGAAGGTCACGTCGTGCCCCCGCGCCACATAGCCGTACGACGAGGTCAACCGCAGCCGCATGCTGCCGTCGGTGTCGTCGGCGAGGAAGAACGCGCCGAGCTGGGCGTCGACCAGCGGAGTCACCTCCGTCATGATCATGCGGCAGACCTCGCCCAGGTCACGCTGGCCCTGCAACAGGCCACCGATGCGGGCCAGGTTGGAGTCCAGCCAGCCCTGCTCGGCGTTCTTCTTGGTCGTCTCCCGGAGGGTGACGATCATCTGGTTGATGTTGTCCTTCAGCTCCGCGACCTCGCCCTGCGCCTTGACCGCGATCCGCTGGGTCAGGTCGCCCCGGGTCACCGACGTGGACACCTGGGCGATGGCCCGTAGCTGGGTGGTCAACGTCGAGGCGAGCTGGTTGACGTTCTCGGTCAGGTCGCGCCAGGTGCCCGAGACGCCCTTGACCTGTGCCTGACCGCCGAGTTTGCCCTCGATGCCGACCTCGCGGGCCACCCGGGTCACCTCGTCGGCGAACGACGAGAGCTGGTCGACCATCGTGTTGACAGTCGACTTCAGCTCCAGGATCTCGCCCTGGGCGTCCACGGTGATCTTCTGGCTCAGGTCGCCCTTCGCCACCGCCGTCGTCACCGAGGCGATGTTGCGGACCTGACTGGTCAGGTTGGACGCCATCGAGTTCACGTTG